>JBASTF010000725.1:0-2124 GCA_049274755.1 Rubrivivax sp.
CGCCAAGCTCGCCACCAACCTGGTGCTGGGACTGAACCGCGCCGTGCTGGCCGAAGGCATGGTCTTCGCCGAACGCCTGGGCATTGCGCCGGCGGCCTTTCTCAACCTGGTGCTGGCCACGCCGGCACGTTCCGACGCCGCCGTGGCCAAGGGCGCGTTGATGGTCGACGGCGACTTCGGCCATCCGCAGTCGCGCATCCACCAGCACCTGAAAGACGTGCTGCTGATGCTGGACCAGGCCCGTGCCACCGGCCAGCAACTGCCGCTGTCGCAAACCCATGCCGCGCTGCTGCAGGCCGCCGTGGCCGCCGGCGACGGCGAGCTCGACAACGCCGCCATCCTGCGCCAGATCCGGCGCCAGACCACCTGAACCCGCCCCGACGACGATGCGCAACTTCTCCGCCGACCACCGCTGGCTCTCGATCAACACCGCCACGGTGCGCAAGCAGCGCGGCCAGGACTGGCCGCTGCTGCAGATCCTGGACGCCTGCGCCGCACGTGGCATCCGCGCCGTCTCGCCGTGGCGCGACCAGGTGGCTGCTGCCGGCCTGCAGGCCACGGCGGCTGCGCTGCGCAGCCACGGCATCGAACTCTCGGGCTATTGCCGCGGCGGCATGTTCACCGACGCCAACGCCGCCGACGAGAACCTGCGTGCGCTGGACGAAGCCTGTGAACTCGGTGCCCCCTGCCTGGTGCTGGTGGTCGGCGCCCTGCCCGGCGCACTGGCCGGGCGCGCGGCGCACAAGGACATCGCCGCCGCCCGCGCCCAGGTGCAGGACGGCATCGCGGCCCTGCTGGAGAAAGCGCGCGAACGCCGCATGCCGCTGGCCATCGAACCGCTGCACCCGATGTACGCCGCCGACCGCGCCTGCATCAACACGATGGCGCAGGCCCTGGACGTCTGCGACGCACTCGACCCCGCACGCAGCGGCGCCATCGGCGTGGCCGTCGATGTCTACCATGTCTGGTGGGACCCGCAGCTGCAGCAGCAGATTCAACGTGCCGGGCCCGGCGCAGACGGTCAGGGCTCCCGCCTGCTGGCCTTCCACGTCTGCGACTGGCTGACGCCGACCCGCGACCTGCTGAACGACCGCGGCATGATGGGCGACGGCGTCATCGACATCCCGCGCATCCGCGGCTGGGTCGAAGCCCAGGGCTTTGCCGGCTACAGCGAGGTGGAGATCTTCTCGACCCAGGACTGGTGGCAACGCGAAGGCGGCGAGGTGCTGGACACCTGCATCGCACGCCACCGCGCGGCGGTCTGACCGGCAGCGCTCAGGGCCGTTGCCAGGACAGCTGCAGCCCCGCCGCCACCTCGACAAAACCGACCGAGCGGTACAGCCCCAGCGCCTCGGCGTTCTGCTGCCGCACCGTCAGGTGCACACAGGGCAGGCCGCGCTCCCGCAAGGCCCAGCGCAGCGCCGTGGCCAGCAAGGCACGGCCCAGGCCCCGGCCACGTGCCGCCTCGGCCACACCCAGGTAGTCGACATAGCCCTCGGGCTCGGCATGTTTGTGCTGCACGTAGACATAACCCAGCAACTGGTCGCCCTGCACGGCGGCGAACAGCAGGTGGTTGGCGTCCAGGCTGGCCGGCAGCGCATCGCCACGCAGATAGGTGTTGGGAAACAGCTGCTCGTGCAGCGCCAGCAGCTGCGGCATCACGGCGGCACCGGGTTGCAGGCTGGCGATGCCGTCTGCCGCGGGCAGCTCGGGCGCCTGCGCCGCTCGCATCACGTGGTAGGCCGCCACTGCGTTGAAGCCGGTGCTGCCGTAAACCATGACCAGCGGCGTTTCGTCGCTCTGCGGGAAGGCGTCGAAGCGGCGGGCTGCCGGCAGGCTGCGCAGCAGTTCGTCGATCAGCGCGCGGCGCAAGGTGTCGGCATCGGGCCCGTCCACCGTCAACGGCCCACGCAGCCAGACGCGGCCGGCCGTGGCATCGACCTCGCCGCCGATCCAGCCCAGCGGCCGCCCGCCGTCTTCGGCGACGATGAACAGCGCCGCGTCGGCCGCCAGTTCACGCAGCTCGGTGGCCAGTGCCTGCGCATCATCGCCCTGCTCCGCATGCAGGCAGCGCACACGGCCGTCGCCGCGCCGGTTCCGGGTCTGCACGAAACCGGCCCAGGC
>JBASTF010000726.1:0-8771 GCA_049274755.1 Rubrivivax sp.
AACTCGAAGCGTGTCAATCTGCACCGAAAGCACAAGGGGTCCGCGAGAGGCGGTTTTGTAAGTGCTTGTCGCGGTTAGCGTTTTTCGGGCCCACCGTGTCAATCTGCAGGAAAAATACGATTACCCCTACGAGCGCGCCAACGACTGCCGCTGGTGGGCGCTGTCGCCGGTGCTGGAACGGGTGCTGTCGCAGCCCGACAGCGCCGAAGGCCGCAGCGAGCTGGACGCGGTGCTGGCCCATGTGAACAGCCTCTACACCGTCTACACGCGGCTGGTCGTGTTCGATGCCGAAGGCCGCATCCGCGGCCTGTCGAACGACGACACCGAAGCGCCGCTGGCCGAAGGCGGGATCGACCCGGCCTGGCTGCAGGCCACGACGAACCTGCAGGACTCGCAGCGCTACGCCGTCAGCGAGTTTGCCGCCACGCCGCTGAGCGGCGGTGTGCCGAGCTATGTCTATCTGGCCAGCGTGCGCAGCGGCCAGCCGCGGCGCGTGCTGGGCGGCATCGCCATCGTCTTCAACGCCGAACGCGAGTTCCGCGCGATGCTCGGCGACGTGCTGGGCGGCCGCGCCGGCCTGGCTGCTTTCGTCGATGCGGGCGGCCATGTGCTTGCCAGCACCGACCCGGCGCTGGCCGTCGGCAGCCTGCTGCCCTTCGATGCCACGCAGGCCATCGTCGACCATGGCACGGCCACCTGCGCCGCTGCCAGCGTGCCGGCCGGTGGTTACCGCGAGTTCAAGCATGGCGACGGCTACCAGAACGGCGTGCGCGCCGTCGTGGCCTTGCACCTGGGCAGCCAGGAACGCCGCCGCGTGGCGATGCACGACCACCCGGTGGTGCCGCTGCAGCCGGCCACACGCAGCCGCTCGCGTGCATTTGCGCTGTTCCACATCGGCGCCGGGCGTTTTGCGCTGCCGGCCGAAGCGGTGCTGGAAGCACGCCCGCGCGACGGCCTGGTGCGTGCGCCGATGAACCTGCCGCATGCGGCCGGCCTGCTGGAAGTGCCGGCGCCCGGCGGCTCGGTGGTGATCCCGGTGATCTGCGGCCGCAGCCTGTTCGGCGTGACCTATGCACCGCGGCCCACCGACGGTGTGGTGCTGGTGCTCGGCCTGCCGGGCGCGCCCGGTGTGCCGCTGATGGGCCTGCGTGTCGACGACGTGCTCAGCGTCGCCGACGTCGGTGCCGAACACCAGCAGCCGGCGCCTGGCGGCCTGCGCCAGCATTCGCCGCTGCTCTGCGGGCTGCTGCGCCTGGCGCTGTCCGCACCGGGCGAAGCCGCCAGCGAGGTGCTGGTGCAGTTGCTGGACGAACGCCGTGTCGTCGAACTGGCCGGGGCGCGCAGCCTGTCTGCGGCGCCGGTGGAAACGCTGCAGGCCGAACCGGCCTGAACCGCCGGCGGTGGCGTCTGCCGCCGCTGTCAGGTTCGTGTACTCCTTGAATTTATAATTATTCATGACAGCGGGCGATCCAGCCCGCCGAGGAGTGCATGCATGAGCGACCGCGCGCAACCCGGCGTGGCCGGGGAATTCGCCGCTGCGAGCCTGGCGCAGTGGCAGAAGGCGGCGACCAAGTCGGCGCCGGGCGGCGACGTGGCCGCGCTGAACTGGGTGACGCCCGAAGGCATCACCATCAAGCCGCTGTACACGGCCGATGACGTGCAGGGCCTGCCGTTCACGAACACGCTGCCCGGTTTCGAACCCTTCATCCGCGGCCCGCAGGCCACGATGTATGCGGTGCGCCCGTGGACCATCCGCCAGTACGCCGGTTTTTCCACCGCCGAAGAGAGCAACGCCTTCTACCGCCAGGCCCTGGCCGCCGGCGGCCAGGGCGTCAGCGTCGCGTTCGACCTGGCCACGCACCGCGGCTACGACAGCGACCACCCGCGTGTGACCGGCGACGTCGGCAAGGCCGGTGTCGCGATCGACTCGGTCGAGGACATGAAGATCCTGTTCGACCAGATCCCGCTCGACCAGGTCAGCGTCAGCATGACGATGAACGGCGCCGTGCTGCCGGTGCTCGCCGGCTACGTGGTGGCGGCGGAAGAGCAGGGCGTGGCGCAGGACCAGTTGTCGGGGACCATCCAGAACGACATCCTCAAGGAGTTCATGGTCCGCAACACCTACATCTATCCGCCCCAGCCGAGCATGCGCATCATCGGCGACATCATCGAGTACACGGCGCAGAAGATGCCGAAGTTCAACTCGATCAGCATCTCCGGCTACCACATGCAGGAAGCCGGTGCGAACCAGGCGCTGGAACTGGCGTTCACGCTGGCCGACGGCAAGGAGTACGTGAAGACGGCGCTGGCCAAGGGCCTGGACGTCGACGGGTTCGCCGGGCGCCTGAGCTTCTTCTGGGCGATCGGGATGAACTTCTATCTCGAGATCGCGAAGATGCGCGCGGCGCGGCTGCTGTGGACCCGCATCATGAAGGGCTTCAATGCCAAGAGCCCGAAGAGCCTGATGCTGCGCACGCACTGCCAGACCAGCGGCTGGAGCCTGACCGAGCAGGACCCGTACAACAACATCGTGCGTACCACCATCGAGGCCATGGCCGCGGTGTTCGGCGGCACGCAGAGCCTGCACACGAACAGCTTCGACGAGGCGATCGCGCTGCCGACCGAGTTCAGCGCGCGCATCGCACGCAACACGCAGCTGATCGTGCAGGAAGAGACGCACATCACCAGCGTCGTCGACCCCTGGGCCGGCAGCTACCTGATGGAGAAGCTGACGCAGGACATGGCCGACGCGGCCTGGGCCATCGTCGAAGAGGTCGAGGCCATGGGCGGCATGACGCAGGCCGTGGACTCGGGCTGGGCCAAGCTGAAGATCGAGGCCAGTGCCGCCGAGAAGCAGGCGCGCATCGACTCGGGGCAGGACGTCATCGTCGGCGTCAACAAGTACAAACCGAAGACACAGGACAAGATCGAGATCCTGGAGGTGGACAACGTCAAGGTGCGCGAGGGTCAGATCGCGCGCCTGACGCAGATACGGGCCACGCGCGACGGCGCGAAGGTCCGGGCCGCACTTGCCGCGCTGACCGATGCGGCACGGTCGAACACTGGCAACCTGCTGGCGCTGAGCATCGAGGCCATGCGCGCGCGCGCCACGGTCGGCGAGATCAGCGACGCGCTCGAAGCCGTCTACGGGCGCCACCGCGCCGACATCCAGAAGGTGACCGGTGTGTATGCAGCCGCTTACGACAGCGCCGAAGGCTGGGAAAAGCTGCAGGGCGAGATTGCCGCCTTCGGCGATGCGCAGGGGCGGCGCCCGCGCGTGATGATTGCCAAGCTCGGCCAGGACGGCCACGACCGCGGCGCCAAGGTGGTGGCCACGGCCTTCGCCGACCTCGGCTTCGACGTCGACATGGGGCCGCTGTTCCAGACGCCCGAGGAATGTGCGCGCCAGGCGATCGAGAACGACGTGCACGCCGTGGGCATCAGCACCTTGGCGGCGGGGCACAAGACCCTGGTGCCGGCCATCATTGCCGAGCTGAAGAAGCAGGGCGCCGACGACATCATCGTCTTCGTCGGCGGCGTGATCCCGCAGCAGGACTACGGCTTCCTCTACGACGCCGGCGTCAAGGGCATCTACGGCCCGGGCACACCGATCCCGGTGAGCGCGAAGGACGTGCTCGAGCAGATCAAGGCCAGCGTCGCGGCCTGAGATGGACCTGGCCGACGAAGCGCTGATGGCGCAGCTGCTCGGGCCGGCGGGCCCGGCGCAGCGGCGTGCGCTGGCGAAGACCATCACGCTGCTGGAATCGACACGCGCTGACCACCGCGTGCGTGCCGACGCGTTGCTGAACGCGCTGCTGCCGCAGACCGGCCGTGCATTCCGCCTGGGCATCAGCGGCGTGCCGGGTGTCGGCAAGAGCACCTTCATCGAGGCGCTGGGGCTGTTCCTGATCGAACGCGGCCAGCGGGTCGCGGTGCTGGCGGTCGACCCGAGCTCCAGCATCAGCGGCGGCTCCATCCTCGGCGACAAGACACGCATGGAACGTTTGTCGATGGACGAACGCGCCTACATCCGCCCCAGCCCGGCGGCCGGCAACCTGGGCGGCGTGGCCGAGAAAACACGCGAGACCCTGCTGGTCTGCGAGGCCGCGGGTTACGACACCGTCATCGTCGAGACCGTCGGCGTCGGCCAGAGCGAAACCGCGGTCGCCGGCATGACCGACATGTTCGTGCTGCTGCAACTGCCGAACGCCGGCGACGACCTGCAGGCGATCAAGAAGGGCGTGATGGAACTGGCCGACCTGGTGGTCATCAACAAGGCCGACCTCGACCCCGACGCGGCAACACGTGCACGTGCGCAGATCACGAGCGCCCTGCGTTTTCTCGGGCCGCACAGCCACGCCGGCACGCAGGTGCTGCAGCTCAGTGCGCTGAAAGGCACGGGCCTCGACGAATTCTGGCAGGTGGTGAGTGCTTTCCGCGACAAACGCCTGGCCGGTGGCGCCCTGGCGCAGCGCCGCCATGCGCAAGACCAGGCCTGGATGTGGGAACGCATCGAAGCCGGGCTGCGCCAGCGCTTCAAGCACAACACCGCGGTGCAGGCGGCACTGCCGGCGGTCAACGACGACGTGAAGGCCGGCCGCCTGGCCGCCTCGGTGGCCGCGCGGCGGCTGCTGGACCTGATGGACAAGGAGATCTGAGCATGCAGGACATCCTCGAACAACTCGAGAAAAAACGCGCTGCGGCGCGGCTGGGCGGTGGCGAGAAGCGCATTGCCGCCCAGCACGCCAAGGGCAAGCTGACGGCACGCGAACGGCTGGAACTGCTGCTCGACGAAGGCAGCTTCGAGGAGTGGGACATGTTCGTCGAACACCGCTGCGCCGACTTCGGCATGGCCGACCAGAAGGTGCCGGGCGACGGCGTCGTCACCGGCTACGGCATGATCAACGGCCGGCTGGTGTTTGTGTTCAGCCAGGACTTCACGGTTTTCGGCGGCGCCTTGAGCGAAGCCCATGCCGAGAAGATCTGCAAGGTGATGGACCAGGCGATGAAGGTCGGCGCGCCGGTGATCGGCCTCAACGACAGCGGCGGTGCGCGCATCCAGGAAGGTGTGGCCTCGCTGGGCGGCTATGCCGACGTCTTCCAGCGCAACGTGATGGCCAGCGGCGTGGTGCCGCAGATCAGCATGATCATGGGGCCTTGTGCGGGTGGTGCCGTCTATTCGCCGGCGATGACCGATTTCATCTTCATGGTGAAGGACAGCTCGTACATGTTCGTCACCGGCCCCGAGGTCGTGAAGACGGTGACGCACGAAGAGGTCACCGCCGAGGAACTGGGCGGTGCCAGCACACACACCGGCAAGAGCGGCGTCGCCGACCTGGCGTTCGACAACGACGTCGAGGCGCTGCTGATGCTGCGCCGCTTCTTCAACTACCTGCCGCTGAACAACCGCGACGGCGTGCCGGTGCGGCCCAGCGGCGACGCGGCCGAGCGCATCGACCTCTCGCTCGACACGCTGGTGCCCGAGAACCCGAACAAGCCCTACGACATCAAGGAACTGATCACCAAGGTCGTCGACGACGGCGACTTCTTCGAACTGCAGCCCGACTATGCGAAGAACATCGTCATCGGCATGGCGCGTTTCGAAGGCCGGACGGTCGGCATCGTCGCCAACAACCCGCTGGTGCTGGCCGGCTGTCTGGACATCAAGAGCAGCATCAAGGCCGCGCGCTTCGTGCGCTTCTGCGATGCCTTCAACATCCCGGTCGTCACCTTCGTCGACGTGCCGGGCTTCATGCCGGGCACGTCGCAGGAGTACGGCGGCATCATCAAACACGGCGCCAAGCTGCTGTACGCGTATGCCGAGTGCACGGTGCCGAAGGTGACCGTCATCACGCGCAAGGCCTACGGCGGCGCCTACGACGTGATGAGCAGCAAGCACCTGCGCGGCGACGTCAACTTCGCGTGGCCGAACGCCGAGATCGCGGTGATGGGCGCGAAGGGCGCGGTCGAGATCATCTTCCGCGAAGAGAAGAAGGACCCGGCCAAGCTGGCGGCGCGCGAGGCCGAATACAAGGCGCGTTTCGCGAACCCCTTCGTCGCCGGCGCCCGCGGCTTCATCGACGACGTGATCCAGCCGCACGAAACGCGCAAGCGCATCTGCCGTTCGCTGGCGATGCTGAAGGACAAGAAGCTTGAGAACCCGTGGCGCAAGCACGGGAATATCCCGCTCTGAGGCGCAACATGTTCAAGAAGATCCTGATTGCGAACCGCGGCGAGATCGCTTGCCGTGTCATCAAGACGGCCCGCAAGATGGGCATTGCCACCGTCGCCGTGTACTCGGAGGCCGACAAGGACGCGCGCCACGTCGAACTCGCCGACGAAGCGCTGCTGCTCGGGCCTGCGCCGTCACGCGAGTCCTACCTCGTCGCCGACAGGATCATCGCGGCGGCCAAGACCACCGGCGCCGAAGCCATCCACCCGGGTTACGGCTTCCTCAGCGAAAACGAAGACTTCGCGAAGCGCGTCGAAGAAGAGGGTTTGATCTTCATCGGCCCGAAGCACCATTCGATCGCCGCGATGGGCGACAAGATCGCGTCGAAGAAACTCGCCAACGAAGCCAGGGTCAACACGATCCCGGGTTGGAACGACGCGATCGAGACGCCCGAGGCGGCCGTGAAGATCGCCCAGGACATCGGCTACCCGGTGATGATCAAGGCCAGCGCCGGTGGTGGCGGCAAGGGCTTGCGGGTCGCGTTCAACGACAAGGAAGCCTTCGAAGGCTTCACGTCGTGCCGCAACGAAGCGCGCAACAGCTTCGGCGACGACCGCGTGTTCATCGAGAAGTTCGTCGAGGAGCCGCGCCACATCGAGATCCAGGTGCTCGGCGACGGCCACGGCAACGTCGTCTTTCTGCACGAGCGCGAGTGCTCGATCCAGCGCCGCCACCAGAAGGTCATCGAAGAGGCACCGTCGCCCTTCATCAGCGACGCCACGCGCCAGGCAATGGGCGCGCAGGCGGTGCAACTGGCCAGGGCCGTGAAGTACCAGAGCGCCGGCACGGTGGAGTTCGTGGTAGGCAAGGACCAGAGCTTCTACTTCCTGGAGATGAACACGCGGCTGCAGGTCGAGCACCCCGTCACCGAGTGCATCACCGGTCTCGATCTGGTCGAGCTGATGATCCGCGTCGCGGCGGGCGAGAAGCTGCCGTTCACGCAGGCCGAGATCCCGCGCAACGGCTGGGCGATGGAATGCCGCATCAACGCCGAAGACCCGTTCCGCGGCTTCCTGCCGTCGACCGGCCGGCTGGTGAGCTACCGCCCGCCGGCGCAGACGATGGAAGCGGCACTGCCGATGCCCAAGGACGGTGGCGTGCGCGTCGACACCGGTGTCGACGAAGGCGGCGAGATCCCGATGTTCTACGACTCGATGATCGCCAAGCTCATCGTGCACGGCCGCGACCGGCCCGACGCGATCGCGAAGATGCGCGAGGCGCTGAACGGCTTCGTCATCCGCGGCATCGGCAGCAACATCCCGTTCCAGGCCGCGCTGCTGGCGCACCCGAAGTTCGTCGCCGGCGACTTCAACACCGGCTTCATCGCCGAACACTACGGCCAGGGGTTTTCGAGCGCGGACGTGCCGCACGACAAGCCCTTGTTCCTTGTCGCCTTGGCGGCCTTTGTGCGACGCAAGGCCCACGAGCGGGCTTCGGGCATCAGCGGCCAGCTGGCCGGCCATGGCGTCAAGCCCTTGCGCGAACTGGCGGTGGTTGTGCTCGGCGATGCCGGTGAACGTCGGCAGCACGCGGTGCAGGTCGACGCCTTCGACGCGGTCCGCAGCCAGGCCACGCTCACGGTCGACGGTCAGCGCTTCGAGATCCAGAGCCCGAGCAAGCTCGGCGAGATCCTGATGACGGGCACCTGCAACGGCCAGCCCTTCACCGCCCAGGTGGAACGCAGCGGTGCGAAGCATCCGCTGGCGATGCGCGTGGCGCACAACGGCACGCAGATCGACACCCTGGTGCTGCTGCCGCGCGCTGCAGAACTGCTGAAGCTGATGCCGCACAAGGCGCCGCCGGACCTCAGCCGTTTCCTGCTGTCGCCGATGCCGGGGCTGCTGGTCGACATCGCCGTGGCGCCGGGCCAGAAGGTGCTGGCCGGCGAACGCCTGGCCGTCATCGAAGCGATGAAGATGGAGAACATCCTCGTTGCCAGCCAGGACGGCACCGTCGGCGAACTGCTGGCGAAGAAGGGCGAGAGCCTGGCGGTCGATCAACCCATCCTGAGCTTCGCATGATGAGCACCAAGCCGTTCAAGATCCTCGGCATCCAGCAAATCGCCATCGGCGGCCACGACAAGCGGCGGCTGAAGTCGCTGTGGGTCGACATGCTGGGCCTGAGCGTCAAGTCGACCTTCGTCAGCGAGCGCGAAAACGTCGACGAGGACATCTGTTCGATCGGCGAGGGTGTGCATGCCGTCGAGGTCGACCTGATGCAACCGCTGGACCCCGACAAGAAGCCCGCCGTGCACACGACGCCGCTGAACCATGTCGGGCTCTGGGTCGACGATCTGCCGCAAGCCGTTGCGTGGATGACGGCCAACGGCGTGCGCTTTGCGCCGGGCGGCATCCGTCCGGGCGCCGCCGGCCACGACATCTGCTTCATCCACCCCAAGGGCAACGAGCAGTTCCCGCTCGGTGGCGAAGGGGTGCTGATCGAACTGGTGCAGGCGCCGGCCGAGGTGATCGCCGCGCTCGGCTGACGGCAACTCAGGCCGTTGCGCCGAGCGCGTGCACGGCCACCGCGGCCGCCTTGC
>JBASTF010000727.1:0-1501 GCA_049274755.1 Rubrivivax sp.
CAGCTGGTGCCGCCGGCCCAGGTGCCGCAGCGCTCGCCGTTCACACCCGAGGGCCGCGCCGCGCTGCTGCATGCCGTGGCCCACATCGAGTTCAACGCCATCAACCTGGCACTCGACGCCGTGTGGCGCTTCGCCGCGATGCCCGAGACCTTCTACCGCGACTGGCTGCGTGTGGCCTCCGAAGAGGCGCTGCACTTCACGCTGCTGGCCGAGCACCTGGGCACGCTGGGCCACGCCTATGGCGACTTCGACGCCCACGACGGCCTGTGGGCGATGACGGAAAAAACCGCCGGCGACATCGTCGCCCGCATGGCCCTGGTGCCACGCACGCTGGAAGCGCGCGGCCTGGACGCAACACCGCCGATGCAGGCGCGGCTGAAAAAAGCCGGCGACCAGCGTGCCGTCGAGATCCTGGACATCATCCTGCGTGACGAGGTCGGCCATGTGGCCATCGGCAACCGCTGGTACCGCTGGCTCTGCGAACGCAAGGGCCTGGACCCCGAAGCCCACTACGCCGTGCTCAGCGAACGCCATGGTGCGCCGCGGCTGAAACCGCCCTTCAACCATGCGGCGCGGCGCGCCGCCGGCTTCAGCGACGCCGAGATCGCTGCCCTCGACAACACCACCCACAAGGCCTGAATGCGCATCCTCGTCGCCGGCTTCCAGCACGAAACCAACACCTTCGCCCCCAGCAAGGCCGACTGGGCGGCGTTCCAGTCCGGTGCCGGTTATCCGGAAAGCACACGCGGCGCCGCGATGCTGCAGCGCATGGGCGGCACCTCGTTGCCGGCGGGTGGTTTCATCCGCGACGCGGCCGAACGCGGCTGGTCGCTGCTGCCGTCGATCTGGGCCGCGGCCACACCTTCGGCCCATGTCACACGCGACGCCTTCGAGCGCATCGCGGCAGCGCTGCTGGAAGACGCGGCCCAGGGGGATTTCGACGGCGTCTACCTGGACCTGCATGGCGCCGCCGTCGCCGAACATGTGGACGACGCGGAAGGTGAACTGCTGGAGCGCCTGCGCGCCGTCATCGGGCCGGACTTGCCGGTCGTCGCCAGCCTGGACCTGCATGCCAACGTCACCGCCCGCATGCTGCGCCACACCCATGCGATGACGGCCTTCCGCACCTACCCGCATGTGGACATGGCCGACACCGGCGCACGCGCCGCCGGGTTGCTGGCCTTGCTGCTGGCGGGCCAGCCGCTCGCCACCCACCACCAGCGCCTGCCCTTTCTGCTGCCGCTGAATGCGCAGTGCACGCTGATGGAGCCGGCCGCCGGCCTGTTCGCCGACCTGGCGACGCTGGAAGCGCAGAGCGGTGTGCACCTGAGTTTTGCGATGGGCTTCCCGGCTGCCGACTTCGACGAATGCGGCCCCATGGTCTTCGGCCATGGCCGCGATGCCGAGGCCGTCGCCGCCAACGTGCAGGCGCTGGCCGAAAACGCGATCGCGCTGCGCGAGGACTGGGCGCTGGAACTGCTGTCGCCGGCCACCGCGGTGG
>JBASTF010000728.1:0-3280 GCA_049274755.1 Rubrivivax sp.
ACCCTGCGCCCCAGGGGCACCGGCACGTGGGCCACGCCCGGCGCTGGGCTTGATGACGGTGCGGTCGGACTCGAACGCGGCGAACGGGTCCTTGGGGTCTTGGTCGCTCATGGTCGATGACTCGGTCGCTTATCCCCGGATGGCCCAGAACTCCAGCGCCAGCCCCGGGAAGTCGCCGGCGATGTGCATCGCCAGGCCACCCGAGGTTTCGAGCTGCTTCCACAACTCGTTGCCGCGTGTCTCGAGCTCGAAATAGGTGAAGCCCGCGTGGTAGGGAATCTGCCGCGGTGCCACCGGCAGCGCACGCAGCGTCACGCCGGGCAACTGCAGGTTCACGAGGTCGCGGATGCGTTCGGCCGGGCCGATCTTCACCTGCGTCGGGAAACGTGCACGCAGTGCGTCGCCCGGCATGTGGGCATTGACGGCGAGCACGAAGTTGGCGCTGCGCTGCAGTTCGACGTCGGCGATGATGGCCACACGCACGCCGTGTTTGCGGTCCTGCAGGTCGATCGGGATCGCCGTCTGCTCCAGCACCATGCTCAGCGACTGGCGCAGGTCGGCCATCACGGCGCGGAAGCAGGTTGCCAGGTCGTCGTGGCGGTACTCGGGATAGTTGATCGGCCGTCGCGGGTCGCGGAAGGTCGCCAGTTCACCGGCCAGGCCCAGGCACAGATCGTACAGGCGCTCGGCATGCAGCACCGGCAGGCGCTGCAGGTGGGCAAACAGCGGCTGGAAGCGGTTGACCACCTGCAGCAGCAGGAAGTCCTGGATCTCGCCCATGCCGGCCCGGCCCGGCTGCACCAGGCGGCCGGCCAGGGCCTCGCCGCGCTGGAACAGCATGCCGTGCACTTCACGCAGGTAGCCGTCCAGCACCAGGTGGGCCGGCGCGTGCAGCATCGGCGGCACGTGGTTCGGGTCCAGCGTCACACGCCCGTCGGCACGGCGTTCGACGATGCGCGCCACGCCCAGGGTCGTGTAGCCCTCGTTGGCGTCGCGCGCCAGCAGCAGGCGCAGGTTCAGGCGGCCGATCTGCAGCGGTGCCTGGCGCAGGCTGGCAGCATGGCTGTCGGCGACCTCGATGTCGGTGGCGCGGAAGCGCGGCGGCATCGCACCTTCGCCGGCCTCGACGTCGCTTTCCGGCACACCGGGCCGCGACATCGAGATGGCGAGCACCACCAGCTGGTCGCGTGCATCGGCCGGCACTTCCAGCGCCAGCGGCGCCGGGTCGTCACCGGGGATCGAGAAGGCCACACCGTCGGGCAGCACACCGCGCCCGCCGCTGATCGCCACCCGGCCCTGCAGCAGCGCCGGCTCGTCCACCTGCAGAGACAGGAAACCCCAGGGCCAGGGGCCGGACGCCGAGAGCCGGCTTTCGAGCTGGCGTGCGACGTAGCGGTCCTGCTGCTGGAAATGCTGGGGCTGGAGGAACAGGCCCTCCGTCCACATCACCTTGTTGTGCCAAGTCATCGCTGCGGCTCGGTCCTTCGTACGCTGTTTTGTCGGTGACGGGGTGACCACGTGACGGGCAGGAGCGCCCGGCAGGTCAGCGGCGAACGATACACGGCCGGGCGGCGCGCGTCACCCTGCCAACAATCGCACGCAGCGTGACGAACTTCCGCTGCCACCCCCAGACACGAAGCCCCTGCCCCACCGCTGGGGGATGCGGCAGCCACCAGCACGGCGTTATGATTCCCGGCGTTGTGTCGCGTGCCTGGCACGTTCGCTGTCGCCGACAGCGCCGCAGAACGGCGTTCCGCCGGCGAGTCCCTTCGAGAGGTGTTCACATGAAGCATGCACGTCGCATTCTTGCCACCGCCGCGCTGCTGGCGCTGGCCACCGGCGCCGCCCAGGCGCAGTCCGATGCCATCGACATGGGCCAGACCGTGCCCGATGCCAAAAGCGTGGCCGAAGGCCTGTTCCCGGAAGACGCCTGCGAGCAGTTGAAGGCCGCCGGCTTCAAATGCATGGGCTTCAAGCCGGCGGTGCGTTATTCGCTGCCGGCCACCGCCTTCAAGCTCGGTTCCGCCGAACTGCCCGATTCGCTGAAGAAGCAGCTCGAGGTGTTTGCCGAGGTGCTGAAGGGCAAGAAGGGCAGCGGCAAGACCGTGCGCATCGAAGGCCATGCCGACGCCTCGGGCGCCGCCGCCGCGAACCAGACGCTGTCGCAGAAACGCGCCGAAGCGGTGAAGGAATACTTGGTCGAGCTCGGTGCCGATTCCACGATGCTGACGCCGGTGGGTGTGGGCGCCAACGCGCTGAAGAACTCCAAGGACCCGTTTGCCGCCGAGAACCGCCGCGTCGAAATCGGCCGCGCGACGCCGCCGTCCTGAGCGACCGTCCAAAAGCCCAGTCAAAAGGCCCGCCGCGTGCGGGCTTTTTGCTGGGCTCAGGGAATCATTTCCGTCGTCTGGCCAGGATTGCTGATCGTGATGACGCCGGCCCAATTGCACATCAGCTGCGAGCTGTTGTTCAGCGCCGGCTGGTTGCCGACCAGCACCGTCGGTGCACCCACCACCCAGGGCCCGGCGATCACCGGCAGGCAAGGCATCGGCGTCAGCACGCCCAGCGCCGCGGCGGTGGCCGCTGCCACCTGCGGGTTGGCCATGCTCATGCAGACGCCGAAGGGCGGAATGTTCGCGATCGGCTTGTTGTCCATGATGTTGCCGGCGTCCATGTAGCTGGTGGACACCATCTTCGGCGTCGCGATGAAGGTCGACGGTGCGGCGCCGAACGAACACATCATCATCGCGCCGGTGCAGACATGCAGGGCCATCGTTGGCTCCCTTCTCAGGCTTCGCTCGCCCAGACGGCGAGCGCGGTGAAGTTGTCGTGGCTGGTCTTGTGCGCCGCCGCGGCCAGAACCTCGGCGGCCAGCGCGTCCAGCCACGCGCGGGGCGTTGCTGCGGCGGCAAGCAGACGTTCGAGCACGGCGTCCTCGATGTACTCCCAGAGGCCGTCGGTGCAGAGCAGGAACACGTCGCCGGCGGCCACGGCACCACGGCCGTCGCCATGGCTGACCTCGAGGATGTCGTCGCCGAGGCCCAGCGCCGAACGCAACTCGCTGCGTTTGGGGTGGCTGCGCACGTCGGCGTCGGCCAGCATGCCGGCGTCGACCAGCGACTGCACCAGGCTGTGGTCGCGGGTGCGGTCGTGCACACGGCCGCCGCGGAACCAGTACATGCGCGAATCGCCGGCATGGGCCCAGTGCGCGCGGTGTTCAACGAAGTCGACGACCAGGCAGACCACGGTGCTGTGCATGTCCTGGCGCGCGGTGCCGGGC
>JBASTF010000729.1:0-3862 GCA_049274755.1 Rubrivivax sp.
CCCCCAGGCCGGCCTTGCCGGCCGCCCCCCCAGGGGATCCGGGTAGCCCGGCGGAGCCGGATCTACCCGGGACCGGCCTGCCGGTGGGCATGCTGTCGCTGCTGGACATCGACACCACGCAGGGCCACGCCCAGAGCGGCCGCTTCCTGATCGGCGACGAGGCCGCGGTGCGTGGCCTGCCGGTGGCCGCCGAGGCGATGAAACTGCTCTACGCACTGGCCTTCGACCACCTTGGCCTGCGCCGCGTGCACGGCCACATCGCCGCCGGCAACCCGCTGATGATCAAGTGGCAGAAGTACCTGGGCATGCAGGAGGAAGGCCGGCTGCGCCAGCATGTTTTCATCGACGGCAGCTTCCAGGACCTGGTGTTGCTGGGCCTGATGGAGCACGAATACCGCAAGACGGCGCTGCCGCGCCTGAACGCGCTGATCGCCGCCGCCCGCCCTCGCCGCGCCGCTGCCCCCGTTTCCGACACCGTATCCGCCTGAAGGCCCACCCATGAGCGACCAAGAATCCGCCGTCCTGGACTCCATCCACCAGGCCCTGCAGACGCTGAACGAGGAGCGTGGCCCGGCCGAGCAGATCGCCATCGGCCCCGACACCTGCCTGTTCGGCGAACGTTCGGACCTGGACTCGCTGTCGCTGGTGTCTGTCATCGTCGACCTGGAGACGCTGGTGTCCGACCGCTTCGGCCGCAGCGTCAGCCTCACCGACGACCAGGCGATGAGCCGCGACCCGGTGCCCTTCACCGACGTCGGCGCGCTGAAGCGCTACATCCTCGAACAGCTTGCCGCCTGAGGCCGCGATGAAGTACGAGGGCAAGACCGTGCTCGTCACCGGCGCCCGGCGCGGCGTCGGCAAGCTGCTGGTCGACCACTTCCTCGCCGAAGGCGCCCAGGTCATCGGCTTCAGCCGCAACGACGACAGCGACACGCCGCGCCCGCGCTACACGCCGGTGGCCGTCGACGTGGCCGACGGCGCCGCGGTGGCCAAGGCCTTCGACCAGCTGCGCCGCGACTTCGGCCGCGTCGACATCGTCGTCAACAACGCCGCGGTGCTGACCTCGCAGTACGCGATGATCATGTCGCCGGCCGCTGCCGGTGCGATGCTGGACACCAACATCCTCGGCACCTTCCTGGTGTCGCGCGAGGCCGCCAAGCTGATGCGCAAGAGCAAGTGGGGCCGCATCATCAACGTCGGTTCGATGGCCGCCAGCCTGGAGCCCATCGGCGACTCGGTTTACGCCGCCACCAAGGCCGCGATCTCGACGCTGGCCAACGTGATGGCCAAGGAGTTCGCGACGATGAACGTCACCTGCAACACGCTGGGCATCACGGCCATCGGCACCGACATGCTGAGCCAGCTGCCCAAGGACAAGATCGACGGCGTCATCGCCGGCCTGCCGCTGCCGCGCTACGCCGTGCCCGACGACATCTTCAACGTGATCGACTTTTTCGCCGCCGAGCGCAGCAGCTACATCACCGCACAAACCGTTTTTCTCGGCGGGGTGAACTGAGATGCAGGCGGCGCCGGTGGAGCTGTTGCGCGGCGGTGTGCTGCGCCGCGTGACCAACAGCGCGCTGCAGTCCAACAGCTACCTGCTGGCGGCACCGGGTGGCGGCAGCGACTGCGTCGTCGTCGACGCCGGCCTGGACCACCCACGGCTCGACGAAGCACTGGCCGAAGCCGGCTGGACACCACGCGCGGTGCTCTGCACACACGGCCACTTCGACCATGTCGGCGGCGCGGCGCGGCTGCAGGCGGCTTTCGGCATCCCGGTCTACCTGCATGCGGCCGACCTGAAGCTGAGCAAACTCGGCAACTTCCTGATGTCGGCCTGCAAGCTGCCGGGCCGCATCACGCTGCCTGAGTTCACGCTGCTGCAGGGCGACGGCGCAACCGTCGACGCCGCGGGCCGCACATTCACCTTTCACGCCCTGCCCGGCCACACGCCGGGCAGCTGCGGCATCGGCGCCGACGGCCTGCTGTTCAGCGGCGACACGCTGTACGCGCGGCGCACCGGGCTGTCGAAGCTGCCGGGCGAAGACCACGCCCAGCTGCGCCGTTCGCTGCAGGCCTTGTTCGGCTGGGCCGCGCCCGACACCCTGGTGCTGCCGGGCCACGGTCGCAGCGCCACGCTGGCCGACATCGGCCAGCACAACGAAGCGCTGCGCCTGTTCCTGGCCGGCACACCGGTGTCCGAACCCTCCCTGCTCGTGTCATGACCGCACTGAACCCCCACCTGCCTGCCGTGTCGATCCTTGGTGTCGGCCACCGTCTGCCGGCCTTCTTCGACGACAACGCGAGCTTGTGCGCGACGCTGGACATCACGCCCGAGTGGATCGTCGAAAAAACCGGCATCGAGCACCGCGGCATCGCAGCGCCCGAAGACACGGCCTCCGACTACGCGCTGAGCGCTGCGCGCGACGCGCTGGCAATGGCCGGCGTGACGCCGGACCAGCTGGGCCTGATCGTCTGCTGCACCTTCTCGGGCGACTACCAGTTCCCGCCGCTGTCGGCCAAGGTGGCGCACCTGCTGGGCGCGGGCAACGCCCAGGTCTACGACCTGCAGGCCAACTGCGCCGGCTTCGTCTCCGGCCTCACCGCCGCCTCGGACCGCCTGCGTGTGGACCCGACGGTGGGCCATGCCCTGGTCATCGGCGTCGAGTTCTCGACACGTTATGTCGACCGCGGCGATGCCAACACCGCCATCTACCTCGGCGACGGCGCCGGCGCTGCCGTGCTCGGGCCGGTGGCAACTGGCCAGGGCATCCAGGCCTCGGCCTTCCACACCGACGCCTCGAACTACGAAGCCGTGCGCCTGCGCGGCGGCGGCTCGTCGCACGCCCACACCGGCCGCGCCTTCGAGCGCGAGGTCGACCTGATGGAGATGAACGGCATCGCCACCTGGAAGCAGGCCATCACACACCTGCCGACCACCATCCGCCGCGCCTGCCAGAAGGCCGAGACCGACATCAAGGCGGTTGACTTCATCGTGCTGCACCAGGCCAACCTGCGCCTCATCGAATACCTGGTGCGCAAGGTCGGCCTGGGCATGGACAAGACCTACACCAACGTCGCGCGGGTCGGCAACACCGGCTCGGCCTCGGTCGCCATCGCGCTCAGCGAGGCGGTGCGCGGCGGCCACCTGAAGGCCGGCGACCGTGTGGTGCTGGCGGGCGTCGGCGCCGGCTTCAACTTCGCGGCCAGCGTGTGGCGCTGGACGCTGGACACGCCGCAATGAGCCTGTTCACCGACTTCGACAGCGTCAACGAAGGCGACACACGCTCGCTGACGAAAGCCATCGGCGAAGCCGACATCCGCCGCTTCGTCGAGCTGACCGGCGACGACAACCCCTTGCACGTGGACGCCGCGTACGCCGCGCAGACGCCGTTCAAGGAGATCGTCGTGCACGGCATGCTGGGCGCGTCGTTCATCTCCACCGTCATCGGCACGCAGTTGCCGGGGCCGGGTGCGCTGTGGGTGTCGCAAACGATGGAGTTCCACCTGCCGGTGCGGCTCGGCGACACGCTGACCGTCACCTGCACCGTCGCGCGCAAACATGCACGCGACCGGCTGCTGGAGCTGAACACCCGCATCACCAACCAGCACGACCAGGTCGTGCTCAGCGGCGGCGGCAAGGTCAAGCTGCTGGAACCGCCCAAGCCCAAGGCCGCCGCGCCTGCCGCGCAGTTGCAGGTGGCCATCGTCACCGGCGGCGCCGGCGGCATCGGGCGGGTCATCTGCGAGGCACTCGCCGCCCAGGGTTTCGCCGTCGTCGTCAACTACCAGCACAGCCAGGCCCGCGCGCAGGCCTTGGTCGAGCAGCTCGCAGCCACCGGCGCCCGCGCGGCCGCGGTGC
>JBASTF010000730.1:0-1754 GCA_049274755.1 Rubrivivax sp.
AGCCTGGCCCTGGGCAGCCCAGGCAGGCTGGCCGGCCTGGCTGTCATCGACCTGGCGCAGACGCCTGAGGCCGAGGGCGTGGTCGCTGCCTGGATGCAGCGCCACGGCTGCCATGCGGCGCTGCTGCGCCCGGACCACCACGTCTACGGCAGCGCGACGGACGCTGCCGGCCTGCAGGCGCTGCTCACCGCCTGGCAGGCGGCGCTGCGCTGAACAACACCCAAGGAGACAAGCCCATGCAACGACGCCACTTTTCGCTGGCGCTGACTGCCGCCGCGCTGGCACCGGCCGCGCGTGCACAAAGCCCCTGGCCCGACAAACCGCTGAAGTGGGTGCTGTCGCAGCCGCCGGGCTCGGGCCCCGACAACGTCGCGCGGCTGTTGTCCGAGCGGCTGGCGAAGCACTGGGGCCAGGCCGTGGTCATCGAGAACAAGCCCGGCGGCCAGAACACCATCGGCGCCCAGGCCGCCGCCCGTTCACCGGGCGATGGCTACAACTTCTATTTCGCGACGACGGCAGCCCTGGTGACCAACCCGCTGCTGTTCAAGACCCTGCCCTACGACCCGGCCAAGGACTTCGTGCCGGTGGCCTTCATCGCGCGCAGCCCCTTCGCCGTGCTGGTGCGGGCCGAGTCGCCGGTGGCCAGCCTCGACGAGCTGATGGCCCGCGCCAAGGCCGCACCGGGCAAGCTGACGCTGGGCAACGAAGGCCCGCGCACCTTCAGCGGCATGATCGCGCGGCTGCTGAACGCACGCACCCAGGCCGGGCTGAACCTGGTGCCTTATGCCAGCGTCGGCGTCGGCACGCAGGACCTGATCGGCGGCCATGTCGATGCGATGGTGGCCGACCTGGCGTCGACGGCCCAGCTGGCGCGCCAGGGCCGGCTGCGGGTGCTGGCCGTCACCAGCGCCAAACGTGTGGCGGGCTGGGACAACGTGCCGGCGCTGGCCGAAAAGCTGCCGGGTTTCGACATGGTGGGCTGGTTCGCCATCGTCGCGCCGGCCGGCACACCAGCCACGGTGCTGGAGCGCTGCAACCGCGACATCAATGCCTTGTTGGCCGACAAGGAACTGGCCGAGCGCATCGCTGCCATCGGCCCGCTGGTCGACGCCAGCATGAACACCGAGGCCGTGGGCCAGTTCCTGCGTGGTGAATCGCAGCGCTGGCAGGGTTTTGCGCGCGAGATCGGGCTGCTGCCGGAGTGAACCGTGCTGTGCCGCGACGGCGTGGCACACTGGCCCGAAGCCGTTTGCGCGGCGCAACCACGGCAGGGTGGCGCATGGTCCAGATCCTCGGCATTTCGGGCAGCCTGCGGGCGCAGTCCTTCAACACCGCGCTGCTGCGCGCCGCACAGCCGCTGGCCGGCGACGCGGCCACACTCGACGCCGCCACGCTGCACGGTGTGCCCTTGTACGACGGTGATCTGGAAACACGGGAAGGCACACCGCCTGCGGTGCTGGCGCTGAAGCAGCGCATCCTGGCCAGCGACGCGCTGCTGCTCGTCAGCCCCGAATACAACAACGGCATGCCGGGTGTGTTCAAGAATGCCATCGACTGGCTGTCGCGGCCGACACCGGGCCTGCCCGATGTGTTCCGCGACCGCATCGTCGCCGTCATCGGCGCATCGCCGGGCGGCTTCGGCACCATCCTCGGCCAGGCGCACTGGCTGCCAGTGCTGCGCACGCTGGGCACCCGGCCCTGGCATGGCGGGCGGCTGATGGTGTCGCTTGCCGGCACCGTGTTCGGGCCTGAAG
>JBASTF010000731.1:0-2392 GCA_049274755.1 Rubrivivax sp.
CAACAGGGCCTGGGCCGGCCGCGGCCTGGCTGTCGCCGCCCGGCGCCGGGGCACGGTGTTGCCACCACCAGGCCAGGCCGCCCGCCACTGCGATGCCGGTGACCGCGACGATTGTGTGCACCTTCCTCAACGCCAGTCCTTGAATCAAAAGGTAAACGCGCGACTGTAGCGGCTCCAGGCCGCTTGTGCGGCGCACGGCCGCTTTGTCCGCGCCGGATTGCCGGAGTTCAGCGTCCGTGACCGGCAACGCCGCGGTTGGCCAGCTGGTCGGCGCGTTCGTTGCCGGGGTCGCCGGCATGGCCCTTCACCCAGCGCCAACTCACCTGGTGGGCCGCCGCCAGCGTGTCCAGGCGCTGCCAGAGCTCGACGTTTTTCACCGGCTTCTTGTCGGCCGTCTTCCAGCCCCGTGCCTTCCAGCCGTGGATCCAGGTCGTGATGCCGTCCTTCACATACGCGCTGTCGGTGTACACCGTCACCGCGCAGCGCCGCTTCAGCGAGGCCAGCGCCTCGATGACGGCGGTGAGCTCCATGCGGTTGTTCGTGGTCAGCGGCTCGCCGCCCCAGAGTTCCTTTTCGTGTTCGCCGCTTTTCAGCCAGGCGCCCCAGCCGCCGGGGCCGGGGTTGCCCTTGCAGGCACCGTCGGTGTAGATCACCACCTCTGACATCAGATCTCCAGCTCTGCGGGCTCGCGGCTGGCGACCACGGCCGCCGCGGCCTTTGCCTTGCGGCGTTCGTTCTTCGCCAGGCCGACCAGGCGCATGCCCCGCACACGCTTGACGGCCACCAGGAAATACACCGCACCCAGCACCGGCCACCAGCGGTCGCCGACACCGTCCATCCAGGCAAAGCGCTGCAGCCACACCGGCGAGGCCAGCGGCGGCCTGTAACAGCCGAAGCGGCCCATCTCGACCTCGAAGCCCAGCAGGCGCAGCCAGTCGCGCAGCCGCCAGTAGCCGATGAATTCACCGGCGCGCGGTAGGTACAGCCCATGGCTGCGGCCGATGCCCAGCCCGTGTTTCAGACGGCCGGCGCGCTGGCGCAGCCCCCACAGGCTGGCCGGGTTGAAGCCGGAGATGACGACCCGGCCTTCGGGCACCAGCACCCGTTCCACCTCGCGCAGCGTCTGGTGCGGGTCGCGTGCCAGTTCCAGCGAATGCGGCAGCACGATGAGGTCGATGCTGTTGTCGGGAAACGGCAAGGCATCGAACTCGCAGAACAGCGCCACCGGCGTGTCGGGTGGCTGCGTGCTCAGGCCGTCGCGTGCCGGCGGCAGCGCCAGCGTCTCGGGCACCACCAGCGAGTCGCTGGCCACCCAGCGGTGCGGCATGCGGTTGGCGCGCAGGCCGTCGAGCTCGGGCAGGCCCAGCTGCAAGGCGTGGAAGCCGAAGGCATCGGTGACGGCATGGTCCAGACGGTCCTGCACCCATTCGAGCAGATACCGTCCGGGTGCGGTCTGCAACCAGGCCCCCAACTCTATAATCGACTCGTCTCGTGTCATCCGCTTCGATGAACTTCGTCGCCCTGCCCGCCTTCACCGACAACTACATCTGGATGCTGCACGACGGCGCACACGCCGTGGTGGTGGATCCGGGGGACGCAGCACCGGTGCTTGCGGCGCTGGATGCGCTGGGGCTGCAACTGGCGGCGATTCTAGTGACGCACCACCACCCCGACCATGTCGGCGGCGTGAATGCCTTGCGGCCGCGGCTGCAGGGCCCCGTCTACGGCCCGGCACGCGAGACCATCCCCGAACCCTTCGTGCCGCTGCAGCAGGGCCAGTCGGTGCAGGTGCTGGGGCTGCAGTTCGAGGTCATCGACGTGCCCGGCCACACTGCCGGCCACATCGCCTACGCACAGCGTGGGGTCGACAAGGCGCCCCTCCTGTTCTGCGGCGACACGCTGTTCTCCGCCGGTTGCGGCCGTTTGTTCGAAGGCACGCCGGCGCAGATGGTCGACTCGATGGCCAAGCTGAACGCCCTGCCCGGCGACAGCCGCGTCTGCTGCACCCACGAATACACGCTGTCCAACCTGCGTTTTGCCGCGGCGGTGGAACCGGCCAGCAGCGCCATCGCCGCCCACACCCAGGCCTGCCAGGCCCTGCGTGCCGCCGGCCAGCCCACGCTGCCGTCGACGCTGGCGCGTGAACGCGAGATCAACCCCTTCCTGCGCTGCAGCGAGCCGGCCGTCGTGGCCAGCGCCCGTGGCCAGGGCGCAGCCAGCGACGGCGTCGTCGACGTCTTCGCTGCGCTGCGGGAATGGAAAAACAACTTCCGATGACGCGCACACCCCCGCAGCCCTGCCGGCGCCGTCGTGCGTCTCTGCTGACGATGCTGCTGGCCCCCGGGCTGCTGGTGGCTTGTGCCAGCACACCGTTGCCGCCGGAGTCCCTGCC
>JBASTF010000732.1:0-20339 GCA_049274755.1 Rubrivivax sp.
TAGGGAACCGCTGATCAATAGCTCGCAGCCGGCACGCCGTATGCATGCGTGAGCGCATCGAATCGCAGCCAGGGACGACCATGACCCAACGCAGCTTTGCCAGCGCCGAGTACGCGATGAAGAAGAAGCGCACGCGGCGCGAGAAGTTCCTGGGCGAGATGGAGCGCATCGTGCCGTGGGCGCGCTTGATCGCGGTGATCGAGCCGCTGTACCCGACGAGCGGGCGCGTTGGCCGCCAGCCGATCGGCGTAGCGAAGATGCTGCGCATGTACTGCCTGCAGCAGTGGTACGGCCTGGCCGACGAGGCGCTGGAAGACGCGCTGTACGACAGCCAGGCGCTGCGCGACTTCGTGGGCATCGATCTGTCGCGCGAGTCCGTGCCCGACGCCACGACGCTGCTGAAGTTCAGGCGGCTGCTGCTGGACAACGACCTCACCCGGGCGTTGTTCGACGAGATCAACGCGCACCTGGCGCAGCAAGGCCTGCTCATGCGCGCGGGCACCATCGTCGACGCGACGATCATCGCCGCGCCCAGTTCGACCAAGAACGAGGACAAGGCGCGCGACCCCGAGATGCACCAGACCAAGAAGGGCAACCAGTGGCACTTCGGCATGAAGGCGCACATCGGCGTGGATGCCGAGTCGGGCCTGGTGCACACGGTGGTGGGCACGGCGGCCAACGTCAACGACGTGACCCAGGCCGGCGCGCTGCTGCACGGCGACGAAGAGGCTGCCTTCGGCGATGCGGGCTACCGCGGCGTGCACAAGCGAGAAGAAGCGCAAGGCCCGCGCTGGCACGTGGCCATGCAGCCGGGCAAGCGCCGGCAGCTGGACCCGGCGCGCAAGTGGGCTCGGCTGCTCGAGCAAGCCGAGCAGCTCAAGGCCAGCATCCGCGCGAAGGTCGAGCATCCGTTCCATGTCGTCAAGAACCTGTTCAGGCACAAGAAGGTTCGCTACAAGGGCCTGGCCAAGAATGAGGCGCAGCTGTTCAGCCTGTTCGGCCTGGCCAACCTCGTCATCGCCAAGAGACGGTTGTTGGCACTGCATGCCCGAGGTGCGTCTTGAGCGCGCAAAGCGGCCTCCAAGGAGGCTTCAACCACTGCCCTGAGGCATCGCGACGCGCCGTTCATCGCTTCAGCCACCTCGACGTCGCGTCGCTTCGGTTCAACTCGGCCCGCGGCGGTCATTGATCAGCGGTTCCTTAGTGGGTCACTTCTGGATGGAAATCAACAGATGCGGTTTCTCGAGCATCGGATCGGCGACAGTCGAGTCCTGCGATTGATCCGCAAGTGGCTGACCGCTGGTGTAGTCGAACACGGGCGAAAGACGGAGGTGCGGGTGGGGACCCCGCAAGGGGCGGTGATTTCACCGCTGCTGGCGAACATCTACCTGCACTACGTCTTCGACCTGTGGGCGAATCGCTGGCGGCGCCGCTGCGCGAACGGGGATGTGATGATCGTGCGCTACGCCGATGACAGCGTCCTCGGATTCGAGAGCAAGGCCGATGTCGACCGGTTCCTGGAGGATCTGAAGGTGCGGTTCGCCCAGTTTGGGCTGACGCTGAACGAGGAGAAGACGCGTGTGTTGCAGTTCGGCCGCTTCGCGGCTGCGGCACGCGCGCGTCAAGGGCTTAAAAAGCCGCCGACGTTCGACTTCCTGGGCTTCACCCATATCTGTGGGGTATCTCGGTCGAACGGCTGGTTCCAACTGAAGCGGCTGACCTCGGCGAAGCGGATGCGCGCCCGCCTCCAGGCGATCCGACAGGCGCTGAACCGTCGCATGCACGAGCCGATCCCCGTGGTCGGCCGATGGCTGCGGCGCGTGGTACAGGGCTACTTCAACTATCACGCTGTTCCTGGCAATGTCGACAGGCTGGACTCCTTCCGCGAGGAGGTGGCCCGGGCCTGGCTGCATGCGCTTCGACGGCGTGGTCAGCGTGGACGAATGCCATGGTCACGATTCAGGACGCTGGTCGAGCGCCACCTCCCGAGGGCACGGGTGCTTCACCCGTACCCTCACCAACGCTTCGCGTCATGACTCGAGGCAGGAGCCGTATGCGGTAGTTCCGCACGTACGGATCTGTGCGGGGGGCGGAGGGTAACCTCCGTCCCTACCGCGACCTCACATGTTGCCGCTAGCACTGATCGAGGGACGCATGCCCGGGCTTGGGCAGTGAGGTCACGCATTCGGGGTTCAGTGGTAGGAAATCTACGCCCGCGCCGCCCAGAATCCGAATGAAGGGCTTCCGATCGGCTGGAGCCCGCCAGCCGTACGTTCAGCTTTCGCGCCGCCTTAGCCGCGGCAACCCGGATCGCTGCCGCAGCGCGCGGCCACTGTGTTGATGCAGACGTGGACGCCCCGCCGAGAGAACGACGAAAGCACCGCAGCACACCAGTTCTTGCAATGGCACAAGTCCGAGAGGGTTTGTAAGGAGGCTAACTACCGTAGAGATCCAATGGACGCCCTTCTGCAGGTGCTGCGCCGGAATCTGAGGATTGCATTTCCCCTATCCAGCAGCGCCCGACTAGCCAAGGCGCGCTCCTGCGCGCCTCGGGGGCCCCAAGCTCAGCTGCGGCTAAGGCGGCTCACGCCTCAGATCACGACTGTTGGCACGCGAAAGTACTAGGGGAAATCACTTACTTAGATATCTAAGAATATTGGGGAGAATGCGTGCTCCCTACACATCCAGCAAATCAGATGCGTGCATTCACTCCAGTTATGCGCTTGGCGGCTGTGCCCGAGGGGGAGGCGCGCCGCTGCAGCTTCAACGGTGAAGATGTCGCGCTTTTCCACGTGGAAGGCTGCGTCTACGCGACCCAAGACAGTTGTACCCACGGTCGTGCTTCCCTTTCGGACGGCTACCTGATCGGGGACGAGATCGAGTGCCCATTGCACCAGGGGATGTTTAACGTGCGCACCGGCGCTGTCACGCAGTCGCCGTGCACACAGCCTCTCCGAACCTTTGCCGTCGAAGTTCGCGACGGCGTAATCCATCTGGCCGAATCGGCCGCCACCACCGATCTCTGATCGGCACCAAGAGGAGACACGCATGCTTCCACTTCACAGGCTGCTCGTCAGTATTGCCGCGGCCCTCGGTCTTTCTGCGGCGCAGGCGCAGGCCCCAGAGCCGCTGAAGATCGGCTTTGTGGCCGAGCTCTCCGGCCCGCAGGGCGCCCTGGGCCAGGATCAGTACGACGGCTTCATGCTAGTGGTCGAGCGGAACGGCGGCAAGTTGGGAGGCGTGCCGGTGCAGATCCTCAAGGAGGACTCCCAGCTCAAACCGGACGTGGCTACCCAGGCTGTGCAGCGTCTGATCGAGCGAGACAAGGTTCCGATCATCACGGGCGTCACCTTCTCGAACATCATGATGGCCATTCACAAGCCGGTGACGCAGAAGGAAGTCTTCCTGATCGGCTCGAACGCGGGCCCTTCCCCCATCGCCGGGTCTCAATGCTCGCCGTACCAGTTCGTGGTGTCCTGGCAGGTGGATCAGCTGGCTGAAGTTTTCGGCGTGCATGCCAACAACAAGGGCTACAAGCGCGTCTACCTGATGGCGCCGAACTACCAGGCGGGCAAGGACTTCCTGGCCGGCTTCAAGAGGACTTTCAAGGGCGAGATCGTCGACGAGGTCTACACGGGCCTGAACCAGCCGGACTTCTCGGCCGAACTGACGCAGCTGGCCGCGGCGAAACCGGACGGAGTCTTCGTCTTCTACCCCGGCGGCCTCGGCATCAACTTCGTCAAGCAATACCAGCAGGCTGGTCTGCTGGGCAAGGTCCCCCTGATGTCCGGCGGCGCCGTTGACGGCACGACCCTTCCTGCGCTGAAGGAATCCGCGATCGGCGTGCTCGGTGCGTTCCCTTGGGGCCCGGATCTGGACAACAAGGCGAGCAAGCGATTCGTCGAGGAATTCGAGAGGAAGCACAACCGCATTCCGGCATCCTTCGCCGCGCAAGGCTACGACGCTGCGCTGCTGCTGGATAGCGCCATCGCGAAGGTCAAGGGCAACGTTTCGGACAAGCGCGCCTTCATGGCCGCGCTAAAGGCGGCCGATTTCCAATCCGTGCGCGGCCCTTTCAAATTCGGCAACAACAACTTCCCTGTTCAGGACTTCCACATCCAGGAAGTCGCCAAGGACGCCAAAGGCCGCGTGAGTCTCAAGACCATCGCCACGCCCTACAAGTCGCAGCCCGACGCGTACCACACGCAGTGCGCGATGAAATGACCGCGGGCCGCCTCTGACATGACTGCCTCACTTGTCTTCACGCAACTGCTCAATGGCGTGCAGCTCGGCGCCCTCCTGTTCCTCCTTTCGGCGGGCCTGACCCTTGTGTTCGGGATCATGAGCTTCGTGAACCTGGCGCACGGCTCGCTGTTCATGATGGGCGCCTACTTCGCGGCAGCGGCCTACCAGCAGACGAACTCCTTCGGGTTCGCCGCGCTGGCCGCCTTGTGCGGAACCCTGGTTCTGGGCCTGCTGGTCGAGCGGCTCGTCGTGTCAAGGATGTACCGGCGGGAACACCTCGACCAGGTGCTGGTGACCTTCGGGATGATGCTGTTCTTCAACGAGTTGGCACGCATCTTCTGGGGGCCGACGGCCGTCTATGCCGGCGGACCGGCGGGGTTCGAAGGATCCATCGAGTTCGCCGGCTTGAGCTATCCGTCGTACCGGCTTCTCATCATCGCGGTCGCACTCCTCGTCGCCGCCTTGCTGTACTTCCTGATCCACCGCACGCGCCTGGGCATGCTGGTGCGAGCCGGAGCATCCCGGCCCGACATGGTGAGCGCACTAGGGGTCGACGTTGCCCGCCTGAAGCGCTGGCTGTTCGCTCTGGGCGCCCTGATGGCCGGCTTGGCAGGATTGATGGCGGGGCCCATCACGTCGGTGCAGCCCGGCATGGGCGAGCCGGTTCTGATCATGACGCTGGTCGTCATCGTCACAGGCGGCATCGGATCCATTCGTGGCGCCTTCTACGGCGCGATGATCGTCGGCATCGTCGATACGGCCGGACGGGCATTCCTGCCGCTGCTGATGCGAGAACTCTTCGACCGCCAGGTGGCCCAGGCTGCCGGCCCGGCGATCGCCTCCGTCCTGATCTATGTCTTCATGGCGAGCGTGCTTGCCGCACGGCCGCAAGGTCTGTTCCCCGTCCGCCATGGCTGAGATGACTTCCTCCACGCTCCCAACGACTGCGGGATTCGCGCCTATGGCTTCCCAGATCCCCAGGCAGCTATTGCTGCCCCTGCTGCTGACCGGCCTGCTGGCGTTGCTTCCCGCCGCCGCGGATCTCCTTGGGCAGAGCTACTACGTGACGTTCGCCAGCCGCGTGCTGGTGCTCGCAATCGCCGCCGTCGGCCTGAACATCGCGCTGGGGTATGGCGGGATGGTGAGCTTCGGCCACGCGCTCTACGTCGGCTTCGGTGCCTACACCGTCGCCGTGCTGTCGGAAGCCGGCATCCACTCCGGCATCGCGCAACTGGCAGTGGCCCTGGCCGCAGGTGGCGTGCTCGCAGCCCTGGTTGGCCTGGTCTGTCTGAGGGCAAGCGGGATCGGCTTCATCATGATCACCCTGGCCTTCTCGCAGATGTTCTATTTCGTGATCGTGAGCCTCAAGCGGTACGGCGGCGACGACGGCATGCCGCTGGCGGGACGCAGCACGTTCTTCGGCGCAAGCCTGGATAGTCCCGAGTCGTTCTACTACCTGATCGTGGGGATGCTCGGGGCCATTCTGACGTTCGTCGCCTTCATGGAGCGCTCCCGCTTCGGCTGGGTGATCCGGGGCACCAAGCTCAATGCCCGCCGGATGGCTGCGGTCGGGTATCCCGTGCTGCGCTACCGTCTTGCGGCCTTCGTCATCTCGGCGTGGATCTGCATCGCCGCCGGGTTCCTGCTCGCTAATCTGACGCGCTTCGCCTCCCCCTCGTACATGCAATGGTCGCTCTCCGGTGAGCTCATCGTGATGGTGGTGCTGGGCGGAATGGGCACCGTGTTCGGGCCGGTTTTTGGGGCCATCCTTCTGCTCCTGCTGGAAGAACTGCTCGCGAACTTCGCCCTGGGACTTCCCGGGGGCGCCGACGGCTTCATCCGCTCCCACTTCATGGCGCTGATCGGGATCTTCGTGATCCTCATGGCGCTCGGCGCGCGGCACGGGCTGGCGGGCCTTATCGAGGGGGGCAAGCGATGACCACCATCCTTTCCGTCGAGGGGCTGGTCAAGAGGTTCCGCGGCGTCCACGCATCGGACGGAATCGACTTCGACCTGCGCCAGGGTGAGATCCATGCGGTGATCGGCCCGAACGGCGCCGGCAAGACGACCTTCATCAACCAGCTGGCCGGCGAGATCCTGCCGGACGCAGGCCGGATCGTGATGGACGGCGTGGACATCACCAGGGCGCCCGTGCACCGCCGCGCCGCCCTGGGCCTGGCTCGTTCCTACCAGATCACGGCGGTGTTCGACGAACTCACCGTGCTGGAGAACGTGATGCTGGCCGCGCAGGGGCGCACCGGCCACTGCTTCCAGTTCATCCGGGCTGCGGCGAACGACGCCCGCGTGACTGCGGCGGCGCGACACGCGATCGAGCTGGTCGGCCTTGCCGCCTTCGCAGACTGTCCCGCGGCCGACCTGTCCCACGGCGCCAAGCGTCAGCTGGAGCTGGCCATGGCCGTGTCGCTGCGCCCCCGCATCCTGTTGCTGGACGAGCCCATGGCAGGGACCGGCTCGGCGGAATCGCGCGAGATGGTCGAGCTGCTGCGCCGGCTGCGGACCGAGGCGGCGATCGTCCTGGTCGAGCACGACCTCGAAGCGGTGTTCGCCCTGGCGGACCGGATCAGCGTCCTAGTCTATGGAAAGGTGATCGCCACGGGAGCGGCCCAGGATATCCGCTCCAACGCGCTGGTTCGCGATGCGTACATCGGCGAAGGCGAGGAAGTGATATGAGCCACGCACTCCTTTGCGCCGATGGATTGACAGCCCACTATGGCTCGAGCCAGGTGCTGTTCGATGCAGGGCTGGAAGTGGCCGAAGGCGAATTCGTGACGCTTCTCGGCCGCAACGGCATGGGCAAGTCGACGCTGGTCAAGGTGTTGCTCGGCACGCTGCGCGCCGGCAGCGGTTCCGTGCGATTCGAAGGCGTCGAGACCACCGGCCGCCCCGAGCACGAGACGGCCCGCCGGGGCATCGGCCTGGTGCCCGAGGGGCGCGGAATCTTTCCCAACCTGACCGTCCGCGAGAACCTGGTCGCCACCGCGCTGCAAAGGCCCGGCGCGCGCAAGCCCTGGACCCTCGAGCGCGTCTACGAACTGTTTCCGCGCTTGCTCGAACGCCAGTCCAATCTGGGCAGCGATCTGTCCGGGGGCGAGCAGCAGATGCTGGCGATCGGCCGCGCGCTGATGACGAATCCGCGTCTGCTGATCCTGGATGAGGCGACCGAGGGCCTCGCTCCGCTGATCCGCCGCGAGATCTGGCTTTGCCTGAAGCGGCTCAAGGCCGATGGCCTGAGCATGCTGGTGATCGACAAGAACCTGAAGCCGCTCATGCACTTGGCCGACCGCCACTACGTGGTCGAGAAGGGCCGCATCGCCTGGAGCGGCACCTCTGCCGAACTCGCCGGCGCCAATGAAATCATGTCGCGCTACCTGAGCGTTTGACTGAGCACGAAAGGAAGTGATTGTGAAACTAACCATGCACGACATTCGCGGTGTCGTCGGGATCGTACCGACGCCTGCAACCGAAGACGCGTCCGACTGGCGCGCGACGGACACGATCGACGTGCCCGAGACACGCAAGATGGTCCGCGCCGTCGTCGACGCCGGCGTCGACGTGATCATGACGACGGGCACTTTCGGCGAGTGCGCGACGCTCACCTGGGAGGAGCTCCAGACCTTCGTCGGCACGGTGGTCAAGGAGGTCGGCGGAAGCCGGCCGGTTTTCGCAGGCGTCACGACGCTGAACACGCGTGACACCATCTCCCGAGGACGTGCGCTCATGGAGCTGGGTGCCGATGGCCTCTTCGTCGGGCGACCGATGTGGTTGGCCATGGACGAGGGGGCCATCGTGCGCTTCTACCAGGACGTGGCGAAGGCGCTGCCGGGCGTGCCCCTGGTGGTCTACGACAACCCGTCCGCGTTCAAGGGCAAGATCTCGCCGGCCGCTTACCGGGCACTCGCCGAGATCCCCGAAGTGGTCGCATCCAAGCATGTCGGCGGACCGGCGCTAGCCACGGACATGGCCGACATCGGCCACCGGATGCGGCTGCTGCCCCTCGAGATCGATTGGGTCGACATCGCTCGCGGTTTCCCGGATCGGGCGCTGGCGTGCTGGTCCGGCAGCGTCGCCTGCGCACCTGCACCCATCGTCGCGCTGCGCGACGCGCTCCTCGGCGGCGATTGGCAGAAGTCCAAGGCCATCAGCGAGAAGCTCAACTGGGCCGTGAGGGCCATGTTCCCCGGCGGTGACCTGTCCAAGTTCATGGACTACAGCATCCCACTGGGCCATGTGCGGTTCCAGGAGGCGGGCCTTTTCAACCCGGGCCCTCCGCGTCCTCCCTACCTCGAAGCGCCCGAGAGCTACGTCGAAGGCTCGCGCATCTGCGGTCAGCGCTGGGCGCAGCTGCAGCGCGAGTTCGCTGCGGGTTGACAACCAGGAGACAGTGCCATGAATGCCAACGTGCAAACGGAAGTGAAGTCGCTGCAATCGTTCGACCAGGACCTGGCCGAGGTGTCCATCCGCGGACAGTGGCAGTACGACGAGATGCTCGAGCGCCTGATCGGCGGCCCGAAGACGACCGCCGTGCCGATGCTCTGGAAGTGGGACCTGGTGCAGCGCAAGCTGATGGAGTCCTGCGACGTCATGCCGGAGAGCTACACCGCGCGCCGCAACCTCTCCTTCATCAACCCCGGGCTGGAGCGCGGCGGCACCTCGCAGACGATCCTGGCGGGGATGCAGGCGGTCAAGCCGGGCGAGGTGGCCTGGGCCCATCGCCACCCGATCTCGGCGCTGCGCTTCGCGATCGAGGGCGACGAGGACCTGTACACGGTGGTCGACGGCGAGAAGCTGCCGATGGAGACCAATGACCTGGTGCTCACGCCCGCCTGGACCTGGCACGACCACCACAACGAAAGCGACCGCCTGGGCATTTGGCTCGACGTGCTGGATGTGCCCCTCATGCTGTCCCTGGGCCAGATGGCCTATGAGCCGCTGGGAGAGACGACCCAGCCGATCCGCCCGCATCGCCACGAGTACGCGAGCGAGCGCACCGGCGTCGTGCGTCCCGCGTGGGAACAGCCGGTGTCCAAGGGCTTGCCTTGTCGCTATCCCTGGAAGGAAGTCAGGCGCCAGCTGGACCTGTTCTGTGAAGGCGGGCCGGCCAGTCCCTACGACGACGTGATCCTCGAGTACTGCAACCCCATGACCGGCGGCTCCGCGTTGCCCACGCTGCGTTGCACGATCCAGCGGTTGAGGCCGGGGTTCATCGGCGAGAAGCACCGCCGAACGGCCAGCACGGTGCTCTATGTGGTCGAAGGCGAGGGAACGTCCCTCATCGGCGACAAGGAGCTGCGCTGGGGGCCGCGCGACGTGTTGGTCGTCCCCACCTGGGCGTGGACGGAGCATCGCCCCGGCAAGGAAGGGGCAACGCTCTTCGCGGTCAGCGACGCGCCGCTGCTGGACGCCGCCTGCCTGTACCGCGAGGAGCCGAGCTCGCATGTGGCGAACCGACGGCCGCCCGCCGCCCCGTTGCACGGGCGCAAGGCCTGATGCTGGCCGCGCCTTCAACCCTAGGAGCCATGGATGACGATTGATCCTCAGCTCGCTCAGCGCGTGAGCGACTTCTACTACCGCTACTCGGAGTCGCTGTGCGACCTCCAGATCGAGCAGTGGCCGGAATATTTCACCGAAGACTGCACCTACCGCATCGTGTCCCGCCCGAACCACGACCAGGGCCTGCGCATCGGACCGATGTTCGCCGAGAACAAGGGGGCGCTGCAGGACCGCGTGCTGGCGATAAAGGAAACGCTGGTCTACTCGGCGCGCAGCCTGACCCACCTCGTGAGCGGTGCGCGCGTGGTGGATGGGCCGGAATCCGCGCTGCGCACGCGGAGCATGGTGGCCGTCTACCAGACGCTGGTCGATGGCATCACGCAGCTGCAGCTTGTGGGCCGCACGTTCGACGTGATCGATGCGCGCGGGCCCGAACTGAAGTTCCGCGAGCGCGTCGTGGTGTTCGACACCGAACTGCTGGCCGGCGCCCTCGTGTACCCCGTTTGAAGAAGGACCTGACGATGAACTCCTGCGTGAATGAAGCCGTCTGCCCCGCGGACGCGGGCGGCAGCGAACTCAAGCCGATCAAGATCTGGCCGCGCGAGGACAGCTCGCGCGTGCCGCTGTGGGTCTACACCGACCAGGATAACTACCGCCGCGAGCTGGAGGCGATCTTCTACGGGCCGCACTGGCACATGGTGGGCCTCGAGAGCGAGATTCCGAACCCGGGCGATTTCAAGCGTTCGGTGATCGGTGAGCGCACCGTGATCGTGACGCGCACCGAGACCGGCGAGCTCAGCGTGCTGCTCAACAGCTGCGCGCACCGTGGCGTGGAGATCTGCCAGGCCCGCGCCGGGACGCAGAAGGAGATCATGTGTCCGTACCACCAATGGACGTACGACCTCAAGGGCAACCTGGTGGGCGTGCCGTTCCGCCGGGGCGTGAAGGGCAAGGGCGGTTTTCCGTCCGATTTCGACCCGGGCAAGCACGGGCTGCGCACCCTGAAGGTGGAAAGCGTCAATGGCTGCATCTTCGCCAGCTTCGACCACGCCACGCCCTCGATGCGCGAGTACCTGGGTGATGGCAACTGGGAGTACCTCACGCGCATCTTCAACGGCCGCAAGGCCAAGGTCCTCGGCTACCAGCGCCAGCGCATCAAGGGCAACTGGAAGCTGTACATGGAGAACATCAAGGACCCGTACCACGCGTCCCTGTTGCATGTGTTCCTGATCAGCTTCGGCCTGTACCGGATCGACCAGAAGGGTGTGACCGTCACGGACGACCGCACGCTGTCGCACAACGTGTTCGCGTCCATCCGCAATGCCGCGGGCGAGACGGCCGGCACCGAGGACATGAAGTCCTACCGGAAGAACCTGCAGCTGAAAGACATGAACCTCGTGAAGGCCGCCAAGGAGTACGAGGACGACGTCACGATCCAGATCCAGACCATCTTCCCCGACCTGGTGCTGCAGCAGCAGGGCAACAGCCTGCAGATGCGCTATGTGATCCCGCGCGGCCCGGACGAGTTCGAGCTGCAGTGGACTTACTTCGGTTATGAGGACGACGACGAGGAGACCACGTTGCGCCGCCTGCGGCAGGCCAACCTCACCGGGCCCTCCGGCTTCGTGTCCGTCGATGACACCGAAGTTCTCGAGTACTCCGGCTCCGGCATCCGGCCGAACCCCGGGCAGGTGGCGGTGCTGGAACTGGGCGGCCGCGAGGGGCGCGCTCCCGAGGACGGCAACATGGTGACCGAAGGACCGATCCGCGGCTTCTACGACTACTACCGCCGCATCATGTACTCCCAGGAAGAGGCCCAGAAGTGAGCATGGCAGGTGTGGGCCCCGCGCTCGACGACAGCTTCGGTTTCCTCGTCTGCGACACGGCCCGGCACGTCAAGCGCGTCCTGGCGAGCCGCCTTGCGCAGTACGGAATCCCGGGCAGCTGCTGGTTCGTGCTGCGCGCGCTCTGGCTGCAGGACGGCATCTCGCAACGCGAGTTGAGCGATTGCCTCGGCCTCGCCGAGCCGCCGTTGCTGGCCACGCTTCGCACGATGGAGAAGCTGGACCTTGTCACGCGCAACCGTGATGCTGTCGACCGCAGGCGGATGCGCGTGCTGCTCACGCCGCGCGCCCGCGCCCTCGAGCCTGAACTGCTGGCCCTGGCCCAGGACCTGAACCGCGAGTTGATGGCGGCCATTCCGCCGGCCTTACAGGCCGAAGTCGTGTCCACCTTGCGGCAGATCCGCTCGACCGCCGTCAAGCGGCAAGCCGGAAGCAACGTGCCGCTGGACGAGGACCCAGAGATGGGTGTGCCGATGGCTGACGCGGAAGTGAGGCGGGGATGATGTTGGACGTGTTGCCGCGCGAGCGCCGGCTCTATGCCGGAGGGCGCTGGATCGAGCCGCAGGGCGGCTATGCCGAAACCTGGAACCCGGGGACCGGCGATTCGCTGGGCCGCTGTGCGGAGGCCGATGCGGCCGACGTCGCCATGGTGGTCGAGGAAGCCCAGCGCGCCTTCCTGGATTGGCGCCGCGTCAAGCCGCTCGAGCGTGCCGCCATGTTGCGCCGCATCGCCCAGGTGCTGCGCGAGAACGCCGGCGAACTGGCGATGATCGATGCGGCCAATTGCGGCAACCCGGTCAGCGAGATGGCCGGGGATGCACTCGCCGCGGCGGCGCAGGTGGAGTACTTTGCGGGCCTGGTGACCGAGATCAAAGGCGAGACCCTGCCGATGGGCGAGGGCGTGGTGAACATGACAGTGCGTGAACCCTTGGGCGTTTGCGCGCGAATCGTCGCCTACAACCATCCGCTGATGTTCGTGGCGGGCAAGCTCGCTCCGGTGATCGCGGCCGGGAACACCGCAGTGATGAAGGCGCCGCAGCAAGCCCCTCTGTCCAGCTACCGGCTGATGGAACTGGTCGAAGGCATCCTGCCACCGGGCGTCCTGAACCTCGTGACAGGCGGTGCCGTGGCCGGCCAGGCGCTGGTCGAACATCCGCTGGTGCAGCACGTCGCGCTGATCGGAAGCGTCCAGACCGGGCGGGCGATCGCCCGCGCCGCCAGCGAGCAGCTCAAGAAGGTGTCGCTCGAACTGGGTGGCAAGAACGCCTGCATCGTCTATCCGGACGCGGACCTCGACGCCGCGATCGGCGGCGCCGTCAATGGCATGAACTTCGGCTGGTGCGGCCAGTCCTGCGGGTCCACCTCGCGCCTGTTCGTGCACGAGTCGATCCACGAGCAGGTGATGCAGGGCATCCTGGAGCGGGTCCAGCGCTACCGGCCGGGCATTCCCACGGACGCGTCGACCACCATGGGCGCCCTGATCTCGCAGGCGCAGTACGACAAGGTGCTGCGCTACATCGACATCGCCCACAACGAAGGCGCCAAGCTGGTTTATGGCGGGAAGCGACCGGATGCCCCGGCCCTGGCGAAGGGGTTCTTCGTCGAGCCGACCATCTTCGACGGCGTCACGCACGGGATGCGCATCGCGCGCGAGGAAGTGTTCGGCCCGGTGCTCTCCGTGCTGAGCTGGCGCGATGAGGACGAGATGATGCGGCAGGTCAATGACGTCGAGTACGGGCTGACGTGCTCGATCTGGACGTCCAGCCTGGCCACGGCCCATCGGGCCGCTGCAGGCGTCGAAGCGGGCTACATCTGGATCAACAACGCGAGCCGCCATTTCATCGGCGCTCCTTTCGGCGGATACAAGCAGTCGGGGCTGGGCCGGGAAGAGTCGCTGGATGAACTGCTGCACTACACCCAGCAGAAGAACATCAACATCACCCTCGCGCCGTGAACGTGGCGGGCTCCTGCCCCCGTCGATGCTCAACTTAGATATCTAACAAAGAAGGGATTTTCGAATGCTCACTCCGCAAGAGAATGACCTCCTGTGCCGGGTCGAGGGCGAGGCCGCGATGGGCCAGCTGATGCGCCGCCACTGGTTGCCGGTGTGCCTGCGCGAAGAGGTGGAAGAGCCCGACGGCCCCCCCGTGCACGCCCGGATCCTTGGCGAGGACCTGGTCGTCTTTCGCGACACGGAAGGCCGTGTCGGCGTGATGGACGAGTACTGCCCGCACCGTCGGGCGTCACTGGTCCTGGGACGCAACGAAGACTGCGGACTGCGTTGCCTCTATCACGGCTGGAAGATGGACGTGGAAGGCAACGTGATCGAGATGGCTTCCGAGCCTTGCGGCAGCGGATTCACCGAGAAGGTGAAGCACAAGGCCTATCCGACGCACGAGTGGGGCGGCATGGTCTGGGCCTACATGGGCCCGCCGGAGACCCGCCCGGAGTTCCAGCCGCCGCCGTGGGCGCCGCGCGAGGACGTCCGCGTCAGCATCGCCAAGGCCATCATTCCGTGCAACTGGGCGCAGATCCTCGAGGGCGCGATCGACTCCGCGCACAGCTCGAGCCTGCACTCGTCCGATATGGTGCCGGCGCGCGTCGACGGGGCGAAGGCCACCGACAAGACCTGGCTGCGCCCTTCGACGGACAAGGCGCCGCGCATGCAGGTCAACCGCACCGGCTACGGGTTCCGCTATGCGGCCCTGCGCCGCCCGATCCACGATGCGGCGACCCATGACTACGTTCGCACGACCGTGTTCGTCGCGCCTGCCACCGCGCTGATCCCACCCAACAACCTCTACAACGTGGCGAACGTGAACGTGCCGGTGGACGACACGCACACGGCGTTCTACTTCATCGCCTGGGGCCATCCCTCGCAGACGCCCGAGACCGCCACCTGGCGCAAGTTCCTGGGCCAGCAGCTCGGCATCGACCTCGACGCGTCTTACAAGCCGCTGCGCAACAGGTCGAACATGTTCTGGCAGGACCGCGAGAAGATGAAGTCCGGGAATTTCACCGGCATCACCGGGTTCCCCAACCAGGACATCGCGATGTGGGTGACGATGGGCCCGATCGCCGACCGTATGCGCGACCGTCTGGGAGCCAGCGACCTTGCGATCGTCGAGTTCCGCAAGCAGATGGTGGAAGCCGCGGCCGCTTTCCAGGAGGGCGGTGCCGCCATCGGCACGGGGGAGAACGCGGCGCCGGCTTCCGTCTGCGCGTTCCAAGCCGTTCTTCCCAAGACCCTGGACTGGCGCGAGTACGAAGCGCGTTATGTCTGGCTCGAGCCGTCCACCGTCGGCGACACGTCGTACCAGGTTAGAGGCTGAGGGGCATCCGTCATGAGCAAGCTCCAACTCTCCGTCGCCATGGGCGACTACGACCGGACACGCGCCTTGTTCGATGGGCGCGTGCAGATCGACGGCGTCGATCCCGTTTACATGCTGCTCAACCCGGAGGAGATGTTCTTCCGGGCGATGCGCAGCCGCGACTTCGACATCGCGGAGCTTTCCTTCTCCAGCTACCTCGTCAAGCATTCCCGTGGCGAGTGCCCCTACGTGGCGGTGCCGGTCTTCCTCTCCCGCGCGTTCCGGCACACCTCGATCTACGTGCGGCGGGATCGCATCCGGTCTCCCGAAGAGCTGAAGGGCTGCCGGATCGGCGTCCCGGAATACCAACTGACGGCGATCGTCTGGGCACGCGCGCTCCTGCAGGACGAATTCGGCATCGCCCCGGCCGACGTGCAGTGGGTCCGCGGTGGCATCGATACGCCGGGTCGCCCCGAGAAGATCAAGCTGCAGCTTCCCCCGGACGTGCGCCTGGAGGACGCACCCGCCGGGCGGACGATCACCGAGATGCTCGCGCAGGGGGAGATCGACGCCTTCATCGCCCCGCGCCCGCCCGGACCGGCCGCGCTTGCCGATCCTCAGGTCGCCTGGCTCTTCAGGGACCCGACCGCGGCGGCCAAGGAGTACTACCGCCGCACCCGGGTGTTCCCCATCATGCACGTGGTCGGCATCCGCCAGGAACTGGCACGGCAGCACCCGTGGCTGCCCGCCGCGGTGGTGAAGGCCTTCTCCGCCTCGAAGGAACGCGCGCTCGAACTTCTCGCGGACACGTCAGCGACCAAGGTGACCTTGCCCTTCGTGGAGGAGCAGCTGAAAGGCGCGCGCGACCTCATGGGAGACGACTTCTGGTCGTACGGCGTGGCAGGCAATCGCGAGACCCTGGAGACCTTCCTGCGCCACCACCACGCGCAGGGGTTGTCTTCAAGGCAGCTGGCCGTCGAGGAGGTGTTCCACCCCGCGACCTACGAGACCTACAGCATCTGACATGTCCGACATCATGGAGAACGAACGGGTCCTGCGGATCGGGCGGAGCGAGTTCGTCGCCGACGGCATCCGCAGTTTCGAGCTGGTGGACCCTGCCGGCGAGTCGCTCCCCCCGTTCACCGCGGGTGCGCACATCCGACTGCGCACGCCTACCGGCGCGGTGCGCAAGTACTCGCTGTGCAACGACCCTTCGGAGCGCCACCGGTACGTGATCGCGGTCAAGCGCGACGAGCTCGGCCGCGGAGGCTCCCTAAGCCTGGTGAACGACGCCGTCGATGGCGACCTGCTGCCGGTCGGGCCGCCGGAGAACGCCTTCCGCATGTCGCGGGCGGCCAAGAACCTGCTCTTCATCGCCGGCGGCATCGGCATCACGCCTATCCTTTCGATGATCCGCTCCCTGCAGGAGCAGCCGGAGGTGCACTGGAAGCTGCTGTACCTGTCGCGGTCGCGGGAGACAACCGCCTTCCTGCAGGATTTGGCGGAGCTCGGACGCCCCGGGCAGGTGAAAGTGCACCACGACGGCGGCGACCCCCACGGGGCGCTCGATCTCTGGCCGTGGCTCGAAAAGCCGCAGCCCGGCCAGCACATCTATTGCTGCGGGCCGCGTCCCCTGATGGATGGCGTGCGTGACATGACCGGACACTGGCCTTCCGGCAGGGTGCACTTCGAAAGCTTCACGGACGGCAGCGTGGCCCGAAAGGACGACCGGCCGTTCACGGTGCACCTGGCCCGCTCCGGCAAGAGCGTGCTCGTCCCCGTCGGCCGGTCCATCCTGGAGGCCGCGCGCGAGGCGGGCTGCGAGATCGCGGCCTCCTGCGAAAGTGGCACCTGCGGCACATGCCGCACGCGCCTGCTCGCCGGCGAGGCGGACCACCGCGACATGGTGCTCATGCCCGAGGAGCAGAACTCGCAGATCATGGTCTGCGTCTCCCGCGCGGCCGGCGACGACCTGACGCTCGACCTCTGACCATGAACGAGATCCGCGTCGGCGTTCTGGGCCTGGGCCGGGCGTTCACGCTCATGGTCCCGACGTTCGCGGGAGACCCGCGCGTGCGGATCGTCGCGGGCTACGACCCGCGCCCCGAACCGAGGCTGCTGCTGCAGCAGGACTTCGACGCGGCGACGCACACCACGGCCGAGGCTTTGTGCGCCGACCCGCTGGTGGAGGCGGTCTACGTCGCGAGCCCCCACCAGTTCCATGCAGAACACGTCGAGCTGGCAGCGCGTCACGGCAAGCACGTCCTTCTCGAAAAACCGATGGCGCTGAGTCTCGAGCAGTGCGACCGGATGATCGAGGCGTGCGATCGGGCAGCGGTGCAACTGATCGTCGGACACAGCCACAGCTTCGACGCTCCCTATCTGCTGGCCGCCGGTCTGGTCGAGTCTGGCGAGTACGGCGCCCCGCGCATGGTCCATGCGTTGAACTACACCGACTTCCTCTACCGCCCCCGGCGGCCAGAGGAGTTGCGGACCGAGGAAGGGGGCGGCGTGGTCTTCAGCCAGGCGGCGCACCAGCTCGACATCGTTCGCATGCTGGCGGGGGGTTCCGTCACCCGAGTGCGCGCCGTGACGGGGCGTTGGGATGCTGCGCGGCCCACCGAAGGCGCGTACAGCGCCATGCTCTGGTTCGACAACGGCAGTTTCGCGTCGGTGACCTACAGCGGATATGCCCACTTCGATTCGGACGAGTGGTGCGACTGGACGTCCGAGATGGGGTTCGAGAAGTCGCCGGACCATCACGCGGCGGCGCGCCGGAAGCTGGCCGCGGTGGGGTCGCCCGCCGACGAAGCCAGGCTGAAAGCAGCCGGCACCTATGGAGGCCCCGACTACCGCGACCTGCGGCTGGCCCCAGCTCCTCGAGCACATCAGCACTTCGGGCCGGTGATCGTCAGCTGCGAACGGGCGGACTTGCGGCCGGTGCCGGACGGGGTGTGGATCCACGCCGACGGCGAGCGGAACAAGGTCGCCCTACCGACCCCCTCGGTACCGCGCTCCGAGGTGTTCGACGAGCTGCATGGCGCGCTCCGGCTGGGCCGCGCGCCGCGCCACGACGGGAGCTGGGCCAGGGGCACGCTGGCGGCGTGTCTCGCTTTGCTACGCTCCGCATCGGACAACGCGGACGCCGTGCCCTGAGCTCCCAAGTGCAGACAATAGCGGCATGAACGAAAACGAAGGTCGCCCCGACGCCGAAATGGCGGACCGTGTCCTGCGGCACTGGCATGAGGCCGTGCCGAACGACCGGATGGCCCACCTGGTCAAGGACGCCACACGCTACTTCCTTCGGGCCTTGCAGGTGAGGCTGGCGCGGCATGGCGTGCAGCTGGGGCATTGGACCTTCCTGAGGATCCTGTGGCTGCGCGACGGGCTGACCAAGCGCGAACTCAGCCTGGAGGCGGGGCTGATGGAGCCCACGACCTTCGTGGCGTTGCGCGCGATGGAGTCGCTCGGTTACGTCACCCTCGAGCGCAAGGCGCCGAACAGGAAGAACGTGTATGTGTTCCTGACGCCGCTGGGCCGGCAGCTGAAGGACGTCCTGGTCCCACTGGCTGAAGAAGTGAATGCCATCGCCTTGCGCACCGTGCCGGCAACCGATGTCGCGGCGACGCGCCGCTGCCTGCTGGCCGTGATCGAGAACCTGTCCCGCGACGAGATGCATTTGGTCGATGAGCACGGGGGAGAGGTCGACTTGTGAGTGTCACGAACCAGGAGGCGGGATGCCGGAAATTTTTCCATTGAGTGAACCGGAGTCGCTGGCCGCGGCGATCGAGCGAAACGTCCGTGAGGCGCTCGCCGAGGACATCGGCCCGGTCGATCACACCGGAAATCTGGTGCCGGAATTGCGGAACGCGGTGGCGCGTGTCACGGCCAAGCAGGACACGCTCATCTGCGGCTCGCCATGGTTCGACGGTTGCGTGCGTGCGCTGGACCCTGCGGCCAGGATCTCGTGGCATGTCGCGGAAGGTGGCCGCGCTGCTGCCGGAGGCACGGTCTGCACGATCGAAGCCAATGCCCGCGCCATTCTCGCGGCGGAGAGGCCTGCGCTGAATCTCCTGCAGACCCTGTCGGCGACCGCCAGCCTCACGGCCCGGTTCGTGGCGGCCATCGAAGGCGTGTCCCCCAATCCCCGCGGATGCCGGATCCTCGACACCCGCAAGACCTTGCCGGGCCTGCGACAGGCGCAGAAATACGCCGTCCGCACCGGAGGGGGCTGGAACCACCGGATGGGGCTGTGGGACGGTGTCCTGATCAAGGAGAACCACATCGCGGCTTGCGGAGGCATCGGCGCGGCCCTGAGGGCCGCGGGCAAGAGCGCGCAGGGCGTGCCCGTGCAGATCGAGGTGGAGGACCTGGAGGAGCTCGAAGAGGCATTGCGGCAGGGCGCCAGGAGCGTACTGCTGGACGACTTCTCGCTCGACAACATGCACCGTGGCTTCCTGCTCGCCAGCGGACGCGCGGTGCTGGAAGTCTCGGGCGGCGTGAGCCTGGAATCCGTGCGCTCGATCGCGGCCACCGGCGTCGACCGGATCTCGATCGGTGGCCTCACGAAGAACGTGGACGCGGTGGATTATTCGATGCGGCTCGACTGAGTCCCACAAAAAATCGCGATAGCGGCTCGCTAACGCCGTGGACGCCTTGGTGTTGAGTTCCATGCAATCCTGACCCGGCGGGGGTGCGGCGGAAAACTTGGACTACCTGAAAGTAGTTCATGTATTCATATGAAGACCGCATCCGAGCTGTCACGCTCTACATCAAGCTGGGCAAGCGCACCGGGGCGACTATCCGCCAGTTGGGCTACCCGACGAAGAACTCTTTGAAGAGCTGGCATGAGGAGTACGAGCGGCGCCTGGACCTGTCGTCCGGCTACGTGCGCTCAAAGCCGAAGTATTCTCAAATTCAGAAGGAGCAGGCTGTCAAACACTACGCCGAGCACGGGCGCTGCATCGCCTCCACGGTCAAGGCGTTGGGCTATCCGTGCCGCGATTTGCTGCGTGCCTGGATTGATGAACTGGACCCCAACTCCCGGCAGCGCGTTGTCGGCAGGGCCGTCAGTGCACCTCGGCCGCCGCAACTGAAGAAGCTGGCGGTCCTCGAACTGTGCACTCGTGAGGGAAGTGCGCAGGTGGTTGCTCAGAAGCTTGGTGTGAGCAGGCCGACGTTGTACAACTGGAAGAACCAGCTTCTGGGACGTGAGGCACCCGCATCCATGAAACACACCAATCAGTCCCCACGGGCTCAAGAGCGCGACGAGCTCGAGCGCGAGGTTGATGCGTTGCGCCGCGAAGTCAGGCAACTGCGCCTTGAGCAGGACCTCTTGAACAAGGCCAATGAACTGTTAAAAAAAGGCCTGGGCGTCGATCTGCAGCTCCTGTCCAACCGGGAGAAGACACTGCTGATTGACGCCCTC
>JBASTF010000733.1:0-11888 GCA_049274755.1 Rubrivivax sp.
GGAAGGCGGCGGCCGAGGCGTCGCTGACGCCCAGGCGGGCCAGCAGGGCTTCCGGCGTGTCGGTGCCACGGGTGATGTCGTTGCGCAGCAGGTCCAGCGGATGTTCGGCCAGTGCTTCCAGCTGCGACGGAATGTCTTCGGTGGTGACGGCCTCGGTGATCAGGCGCTGCGGCAGCAGGGCGGCATCGGGCGCCAGCGGCGCGATGCCGAAAGCGGTGACGGCGAAGCCACCCAGCAGCGTGACCACGGCCGCGACGATGGCGCGGTGGTGGCGCATGCCGAAGGTCTGTGCCTGCCGCAGCCAGTGTTCAGAGAAAAAAGCGTTCAATCCCAACGACCCGAATCTGTCTTGTTGCCTGTTTGTTCACGCGGTGGCCGAACGCCGAGGCCACGGCTGTCCACTAGAATTCGCCGCCCGTTGCGGGCCGTTGGCGAGCTGTGAAGTATATCGGCAGCCCCTGCGCGGCAACCGCGAGAAACCCCGGAACTCCAGCCATGTCTGTATCTGAAGCGGCCGCCCCGCACCCCGTGACCGACCGCGTGCGCGAAGCCCTGGCGGTGTCGCTGCGCGGCTGCGACGAACTGCTGCCCGAAGCCGAGTGGCTGACCAAGCTGGCGCGTTCGCAGGCCACCGGCGTGCCGCTGCGCATCAAGCTCGGGCTCGATCCCACGGCTCCGGACATCCATATCGGCCATACCGTCGTTCTGAACAAGATGCGGCAGTTGCAGGATCTGGGCCACACCGTGATTTTTCTCATCGGAGACTTCACTTCGATGATCGGCGACCCCTCGGGCCGCAACACCACGCGCCCGCCGCTGACACGCGAGCAGATCGAGGCCAACGCCCAGACCTACCGCCGCCAGGCCGACCTGGTGCTCGATCCGGACAAGACCGAGCTGCGCTACAACAGCGAATGGAGCGACGCTTTAGGCGCCCGCGGCATGATCCAGCTGGCCGCGAAGTACACGCTGGCGCGCATGCTGGAGCGCGACGATTTTACGAAGCGTTTCAAGGCCGGCAGCCCGATCTCGGTGCACGAACTGCTGTACCCGCTGATGCAGGGCTACGACTCGGTAGCGCTGAAAAGCGATCTCGAGCTCGGTGGCACCGACCAGAAGTTCAACCTGCTGGTCGGGCGTGCGCTGCAAAGCGAATACGGGCAGGAGCCGCAGTGCATCCTGACGATGCCGCTGCTCGAAGGCCTGGACGGCGTCGAGAAGATGTCCAAGAGCAAGGGCAACTACATCGGCATCACCGAAGAGGCGAACACGATGTTCGCCAAGGTCTTGTCGATCAGCGATGACCTGATGTGGAAGTGGTTCACGCTGCTGTCCTTCCGCAGCGAAGCCGAGATTGCGGCGCTGCAGCGCGAGGTCGAGGCCGGCCGCAACCCCAAGGACGCGAAGGTGCTGCTGGCCAAGGAGATCACCACACGGTTCCACAGCGCCGCCGCGGCCAAAGCCGCCGAGGCCGATTTCCAGAAGCGTGCCGCCGGCGGCGTGCCTGACGAGATTCCCGAACTGGCGCTGAACGGCGCACCGCTGGCCATCGGCGCGCTGCTGAAGCAGGCGAACCTGGCGCCGTCCACCAGCGAGGCGCTGCGCCTGGTCGAGCAGGGCGGCGTGCGCATCGATGGTGCCGTGGTCAGCGACAAGGCGCTGAAGGTGCGGGCCGGCACGGTGGTGGTGCAGGTGGGCAAGCGCAAGTTCGCGCGGGTCACGCTGACGGATTGAGGCCGCGTGCAGGTCGCCACCTACCAGTCTTCAGCAGCGGCTTCGAAGGTGCGCTGATATCGCCGCAGTGCTGGCCCGGTCGATGCTGAAGAAGGCGCGTGCCGCGCATTCGATGGCTTCCGCCACCCGACGATCCGCCTCGAGCACATCGTCACGCGCCGTGCCGGCCAGCGGCGTTTTGCCGACCTGCACATGCCCTCGGGCTGGGACCCTGGGCCGCGCCGCGGCCTTGCGCGGCTCGGTCGAGCCGGCGCAGATGAGCCCGGTGCCGGGGCTGCGCGCCGGCATCCGGCTGCTGCCGATGGACGTCGAAGCCCATTTCGGCGACAGCGAGGACCTGCCGTGATCGCCCTGGTGCAGCGTGTGGCGCGGGCCAGTGTCGAGGTCGACGGGCAGGCCGTCGGCGCCATCGGCGCTGGCCTGCTGGTGCTGGTCTGCGCCGAGCCGGCAGACAGCGAGCTGCAGGCCGTCAAGCTCGTCGACAAGCTGCTGAAGCTGCGCATCTTCTCCGACGACGCCGGCAAGATGAACCGCAGCGTGCAGGACGTGGCCGGCGGGCTGCTCGTCGTCAGCCAGTTCACGCTGGCCGCCGACACCGCGGCCGGCAACCGCCCCAGCTTCACCGGCGCCGCACCGGCCGAACTGGGGCGCAGGCTCTACGAGGCCGTGCTCGCCGAAGCCCGCAAACGACACACGCCGGTCGAGGCCGGCGTGTTCGGTGCCGACATGCAGGTCGGCCTGGTGAATGCGGGACCGGTGACGATCCCGCTGCGCATCACCTGATCAGTCGGCCTGCGGCCCGCACCCGTCATGCAAGACATGACGGGTTCCTCCTGAGGCAATCGCCCGTGCGCAGGCACGGGCTCATGTCCTCAGTCGGCGTATTGCCCCGCGGCCTTGATCGCCGGGCCCCACTTGTTGATCTCGGCCTCGACGAACTTCTTGTGCTCGGCGCCGTTGACGCGCGCGTCGGTGACGACCACCGCGCCCAGCGCTTCCTGGCGCTTGATGAACTCGGGGTCCTTCAGCGCGTTGCGCAGCGCGGTGTTGATCTGGTCGACCACGGCCTTCGGCGTGCCCTTGGGGGCGTACATGCCGTGCCAGATGCTGACGTTGAAGCCCTTCAGGCCCGACTCGTCCAGCGTCGGCAGCTTGGCCAGCGCCGGCGTCGTCAGGCGCTTGGTCGTCGTCACCGCGAAGGCCTTGATCTTGCCCGACTCGATCTGGCCGGTGGTGTTGGTCGTCTGGTCGCACATGATGTCGACCTGGCCGCCCAGCAGGTCGGTCATCGCCGGTGCCGTGCCCTTGTACGGCACCGTCGTCATGTCGATGCCCATGCTTTGCTGGAACAGCAGGCCGCACAGGTGCGAAGCGGCGCCCAGACCTGCGTTGGCGAGGTTGATCTTGCCCTTGTTCGCGTTCAGCCAGGTGCGCAGTTCGGCGAAGTTGCTGGCCGGCAGGTTGGCGCGGCCCACCAGGGTCATCGGCACTTCGTTGACCATGCCGACGTACTCGAAGTCGTCCAGCGTCTTGTACGGCATGTTGCGGTACAGGGCCGGGCTGGTGGCCATGCCGATGTGGTGCAGCAGCAGCGTGTAGCCGTCCGGTGCCGCCTTGGCCACCTTGGCGGCGCCCAGCGTGCCACCGGCACCACCGACGTTTTCGATGACGACGGTCTGGTTGTTCAGGCTCTTGCGCAGCACCTCGGCGAGGTCGCGCGCCACCTTGTCGGTGGGGCCACCGGCGGCAAACGGCACGACCAGCGTGACCGGCTTTTCGGGGTAGGCCGCAGCGGCCGCGGTGGCCAGCGTGGCGACGGCAAAGGCGATGCTCAGCTTCTTCATGGCGTGGGTGTCTCCGTCAGACTCAAGAAAACGGCAGGGCGCCATGGTAGGGGCGCGGCACACCCGCCGCGCCGCGGAAACTACGTAGCATCAGCCCCAGTGGGGCCAAGGTTGATCTGCCTCAGCCCAGATGTGCGGCCAGCACACGCGCCACGTGCAAGGCCTCGCGCGCGGCGCCGTCGGCAATCTGGTGCCGGCAGCTGGTGCCGTCGGCAACGATGAGCGCGTCGGGGGCTGCACGCACCGCAGGCAGCAGGGCCGCCTCGGCCATGGCCTTCGACGCCGCCTGGTGCGCTGCTTCATAGCCGAAGCTGCCGGCCATGCCGCAGCACGAACTCTCGATCAGCTCCGGCTGCGCGCCGGGAATCAGCTTCAGCACGTCCAGCACCGGCTGCATCGCGCCAAAGGCCTTCTGGTGGCAGTGGCCATGCACCTTGATCGGCTGCGTCGCCGCCTTCAGCTTCGGCGCAAAGCGGCCGGCCTGGGCTTCACGCGCCAGGAACTCTTCCAGCAGCAGCGCCTGTGCGGCCAGGCGGCGTGCGCCATCGCCCAGGCCCATCACCAGCATCTCGTCGCGCATCGTCAGCAGACACGAAGGCTCCAGGCCGACGATGAACAAGCCCTTGTCGGCAAAGGGCAGCAAGGCTTCGAGCAGTTCAGCGGCCTTGGCCTTGGCAGCCTCGGCCATGCCGGCGGCCATCAGCGGCCGGCCGCAGCACAAATGGCCACCCGCTTTTTGCGCAACGTGCACGGCGTAGCCCGCGGCCTGCAGCACACGCACGGCGTCGTGAACGTTCTCGGTTTCGAAGCCGCCGTTGAAGGTGTCGACGAACAGCACCACGGCCTTGTCGGCGGCCAGTGCTTCGTCGCGTGTGGCCAGCCGCAACGTCGACTGCGTGGCCCAGAAGGTGTCGCTGCGGAAGGCCGGCAGCGAGCGCTGCGCCGACAGGCCCAGCCAGCGTTCCCCGAGGGCCTTGGCGCCGGGGATGTGCTCCCGCAGGTTGTACAGCCAGGGCAGGCGGCCATGCACCATCTCCGGCAGCCGGGCCAGCAGCCTGTCTTTCAGCGTGAAGCCGTGGCGGGCGCGGTGCTGGGCCGTCCACTCGAGCTTCATCTTCGCCATGTCCACGCCGGTGGGGCAGTCGCGTTTGCAGCCCTTGCAGCCGACACAGAGTTCCATGGCCTCGGCGACCTCGGGGCCGGTGAAGGCGTCCGGCCCCAGCTGGCCCGACAGCGCCAGCCGCAGCGTGTTCGCGCGGCCGCGGGTGAGATGCTGTTCGTCGCGGGTGACGCGGTAGCTGGGGCACATGGTGCCGGCGTCGAACTTGCGGCAGTGGCCGTTGTTGTTGCACATCTCGACGGCTTTGGCGAAGCCGCCCGTCGTGTCGCCGCCGCTGCCCGGTGCCGTGGTGGCTTCGGTCACCGGGTCGTTCTGCACGTCCCAGGCCGACCAGTCGAACACCGGCCGCAGCGGGATGGTCTTGTAGCTGGGCGGGAAGCGGAAGAGGGCGGCATCGTCCATCTTCGGCGGGTCGATGATCTTGCCGGGGTTCAGCAGGTTCTGCGGGTCCAGCTGCTGCTTGATGGCGCGGAAGGCGGCGTTGATCCTGGGCCCGAACTGCCACTCAATCCATTCGCCGCGGCACAGCCCGTCGCCATGTTCGCCGCTGTAGGCGCCCTTGTACTTGCGCACCAGCTCGGCGGCCTCTTCGGCGATGGCACGCATCTTCTGCGCGCCGCCGCGCCGCATGTCGAGAATGGGGCGCACATGCAGCGTGCCCACCGAGGCATGGGCGTACCAGGTGCCGCGGCTGCCGTACTTGGCGAACACGGCGGTCAGCGCGTCGGTGTACTCGGCCAGGTGCACCAGCGGCACCGCGCAGTCCTCGATGAAGCTCACCGGCTTGCCGTCGCCCTTCAGGCTCATCATGATGTTCAGGCCGGCCTTGCGCACTTCCCACAGCGCCTTCTGCGGTGTGTCGGCCTCCATGCGCACGACGCTGCCGGGCTGGCCCAGGTCGCCCATCAGTTCAACCAGGGCATCCAACTGGCGCACCAATGCCGCCTTGTCGTCGCCGCTGAATTCCACCAGCAGGATGGCGGCCGGCGTGCCGATCAGCGCGGTTTCGATGACGGGCCGGAACGCCGGGTTGGCGCGGCTCAGCTCGATCATCGTGCGGTCCACCAGCTCCACGGCGCTGGGGCCGAGCTTGACGATGTGCTGGGCCGAGTCCATCGCCGCGTGGAAGCTCGGGTAGTTGACGACACCCAGCACCTTGGCCCTGGGCAGGGGGCTGAGCTGCAGCGTCAGGCTCTTCGTGACGGCCAGCGTGCCTTCGCTGCCGACCAGCAGGTGGGCAAGGTTGACGCTGCCGTCGCTGGTGTAGGGCTTCTCGCTCCTGGGGCGGAAGATGTCCAGGTTGTAGCCGGCCACGCGCCGCAGCACCTGGGGCCAGCGTGCGTCGATCTCGTCGGCCTGCTGCTCGGCCAGGCCGCGCACGAAGTCGGCGATGCCGCGCTCGCGCGCACCCAGCGTGGCCAGCGGACCGAACTTGCACAGTGTGCCGTCGGCCAGCCAGGCACTGATGCCGGCCACGTTGTGCACCATGTTGCCGTAGGCGATGCTGCGGCTGCCGCAGCTGTTGTTGCCGGCCATGCCGCCCAGCGTGGCCTGGGCGCTGGTGGACACGTCCACCGGGTACCACAGGCCCAGCGGCTTCAGCTGCGCGTTCAGGTGGTCCAGCACCAGGCCGGGTTCGACCTCGGCGAGTGCCTTGTCCTTGTCGACGGACAGCACACGCCGCAGGTGCTTCGTGCAGTCGATCACCAGCGCTTCGCCGGTGGTCTGGCCGCACTGCGAGGTGCCGCCGCCACGCGGCAGCACCGGCACCTGGAGCTCACGCGCGATGGCCAGCGCCGTGGCCATGTCGTCCGGCGAGCTCGGCACAAACACACCCAGCGGCATCTGCTGGTAGATCGACGCGTCGGTGGCGTAGCGGCCGCGCGAGGCGGTGTCGAAGAGCACCTCGCCCTGCGTCTCGCTGCGCAGGCGGCGTTGCAACTGGTCCATCATGCCGAAGAGACTCCGTTCAGCGTGCCGGCGCGCATCAGTTCGAGCACGGCGTCGCGTTTGTGTTCCAGGTGGCGCAGCAGCAGCCGGCGCAGGCCGTCGGCATCGCGCGCGGCCAGCAGGGCCACCATTTGTTCATGTTCCTGCACCGCGCGCTGCCACTTGGCTTCGTCGAAGTTGGAGCGGAAGCGCAGCGCCTGCAGCCGTGCATTGACGGTGCGCCAGGTCTGCGTCAGCACCGGGTTGCGCGCAGCGGCGTTGATCCGCGTGTGGATCTGCGCGTTCAGCCGGTAGTAGGTGCTGAGGTCGCGGCGCGTGAAGGCGGCCATCATCTCGTAGTGCAGGGCCTGGATCTCGGCCAGCTCCGCTGCCGTGATGCGCTGCGCCGCCAGTTCGCCCGACTGCGCCTCGAGCCCGGCGATGACCTCGAAGGTGTCGGCCACATCCTGCTCCGACAGGCTGGCCGCCACCGCGCCGCGGTTGGGCAGCAGTTCCACCAGGCCTTCGGCCGCCAGCATCTTGATGGCCTCGCGCAGCGGCGTGCGCGACACCTGCAGCGACTCGCTGAGTTCGCGTTCGTTCAGCTTCGCGCCCGGCGCAATCTGGCCTTCGACCAGGCGCTGGCGCAGCCGGGTCGCCACCTCCTGGTGCAGCACCTGGCGTGGGATGGAAATGATGTCGGCCATCTCAGAACTCCGTCATTCGCATACAAAAACCAGCGCTCGTTTGCCCTGATCTTAGTCGATTTCGGTTGACAAATGAATTTTGTATGCAAAACTTCTGTGCATCCCCAGCCGGAGACGATGTCCATGCTCACGCTTGATCAGCACCCCAGCGGCCGCCACTTCCTGCAGATTCCCGGGCCCAGCCCGGTGCCCGACCGCATCTTGCGGGCGATGAGCCTGCCCACCATCGACCACCGCGGGCCCGAGTTCGCGGTGCTGGGCAAGAAGGTCATTGCCGGCCTGCAGCAGATCTTCCAGACGAAACATCCGGTGGCCATCTACCCGGCCAGCGGCACCGGCGCCTGGGAAGCAGCGCTGGCCAACACGATGAGCCCTGGCGACACGGTGCTGATGTTCGAAACAGGCCAGTTCGCCACGCTGTGGCAGAAGATGGCGTTGCGCCTGGGCCTGCAGCCCGAGTTCCTGGGCGTGCCCGGCACCGACGCCGAAACCGGCCTGCCCAATGGCTGGCGGCGCGGTGTCGACGCGGCGCTGATCGAGGCCCGGCTGCGCGCCGATGCCGGCCACCAGATCAAGGCCGTCTGCGTGGTGCACAACGAAACCTCCACCGGCGTCACCAGCGACATCGCGGCCGTGCGCCGCGCCATCGACGCCGCCGGCCACCCGGCACTGCTGCTGGTCGACACGATCTCGGGCCTGGCCAGTGCCGACTACCGCCACGACGAGTGGGGCGTGGACGTCACCATCAGCGGTTCGCAGAAGGGCTTGATGCTGCCGCCCGGCATCAGCTTCAACGCACTCAGTCCCAAGGCGCTGGAAGCCAGCCAGCATGCCAAGCTGCCACGTGCCTTCTGGGCCTGGGACGAGATCGTCGAGATGAACAAGGGCGGCTACTGGCCCTACACGCCGAACACCAACCTGCTGTACGGCCTGAGCGAAGCGCTGGACATGCTCCTCGAACAAGGCCTGCCGGCGGTGTTTGCGCGCCACCAGCGCTGGGCCGAAGGTGTGCGCGGTGCGGTGCGGGCCTGGGGTTTGCCGGTCCAGTGTGCCGACCCGGCGGTGTATTCGCCGGTGCTCACCGGTGTGATCACGCCGGTGGGCGTGGACGCCGACAAGCTGCGCCAGCTGATCCACAGCCGCTTCGACCTGTCGCTGGGCACGGGCCTGGGCAAGCTGAAGGGCCGCATGTTCCGCATCGGCCATCTCGGCGACTGCAACGACCTGACGCTGATGGCCGCGCTGTCCGGCGTCGAGATGGGCTTCAAGCTCGCCGGCGTGCCCATCGCCGGTAGTGGTGTCATCGCCGCGATGGAGTATTTCGCTTCCCACCCGCAACAGGCCCCGCTGCAGGCCGCCGCCTGAGGAGACCGACCACCATGCTTCAACGACGCACCTTCGTGCAAGCCGCCGCCGCCACGCTGGCGGCCCCGCAGCTGATGGCGCAGACCCTGCCCAGCGGCCCCGTGCGCATCGTCGTCGGCTTCCCGCCCGGCGGCGGCACCGACGCGCTGGCACGCATCGTCGCCGCCAAGCTGACGGCGATGTGGAACCAGCAGGTCATCGTCGAAACCAAGGCCGGCGTCGCCGGCGTGCTGGCCGCCGAATACGTGGCCACGCAACCCTCCGACGGCACGACGCTGCTGATGGCCCACATCAATAGCCATGCACTGGCGCCCAGCCTGCAGCCGCGGCTGAAGTACGACCCGGAGAAGGACTTCGTGCCCATCGCCCTGGTCGGCGTCACGCCCAACCTGCTGGTCTGCAACCAGCAGCAGCCGGCGAAGACGGTGAAGGACATCGTCGCGCTGTGCAAGGCCAAACCCGGCGAGATCGGCTTCGGCTCGGCCGGTTCGGGCTCGGCCCAGCACCTGGCGCTGGAACTGTTCAAGCAGCGTGCCGGCATCAATGCCATCCACGTGCCCTACAAAGGCAGCGCGCCGGTCATCACCGACCTCATCGGCGGCCAGATCCAGTACGCCTTCGAAACGATGACGGCGGCCACGCCGCACGTGAAGGGCGGCAAGCTGCTGGCCATCGCGCAGACACGGGCCAAACGCGCGAAGAGCTACCCCGAGGTGCCGACGATGGCCGAACTGGGCTACCCGGGTTTCGAAGCCACCACCTGGTACGGCCTGGCGGCGCCCGGCAAGCTGCCGGCGGCGATGGCCCAGCGCATCAACGAAGACGTCAACAAGGTGCTGGCGATGGCCGACGTGCAGACCAGCCTGGAGCAGTACGGCGCCGAAGACGGCGGCGGCAGCCCGCAGCGTTTTGCCGATTTCATCAGGAGCGAGATCGCGCAGTGGCGCAAGGTGGTGAAGGAAGGTAACGTGAAGCCCGACGCGTGAGCATTGCGCAGGAGCCCGGGTGCGCCCTGGGCCAGAATGCGCCTTTCTTCGCTTCCCCGCTGCTCATGATCAACAAGACAAACAAGCGCGCGCTGCTGGCTGCGCTGTTGGGACTGGCCGCTGGCGTGGCCAACGCACAGCCGGCGCCTGCCGACTATCCGAACAAGCCGATCACCCTGGTGGTGGGCTTCCCGGCCGGCGGTTCCAGCGACGCGCTGGCACGCCCGCTGGCGCAGCGGTTGCAGCAGGCGCTGGGCCAGCCGGTGGTCATCGAAAACCGCGGTGGTGCCGGCGGCACCATCGGCGCGGCCTATGTCGCGAAGGCGGCGCCCGACGGCTACACGCTGATGATCACGTCCTCGCACCACTTCATCGCCGAGCACGTCTACAAGAAGCTGCCCTACGAATACACCAAGGCCTTTGCGCCGATCTCGGTGATCGCGAGTGTGCCTTCGGTGCTGGTGGTCGGCCCGAAGGAAAAGGCGACGACGCTGAAGGAACTGATCGCGCAGTTCAAGGCCGAGCCCGGTAAGCGCAACTACGGCTCGGCCGGTGTCGGTTCGACCCAGCATGCCACGGCCGAGCTGTTCAAGTTCCGCTCCGGCACCGCGGTTGAACACGTGCCCTACAAGGGCGGCGGCCCGATGATGGTGGACCTGATCGCCGGCCAGATCGACATCGCGTTCGAGACCATTCCGTCGGCGCTGACGCAGATCCGCGGCGGCAAGGTCAAGGCCATTGCCGTGACCACGGCCAAACGTTCGTTTGCGCTGCCCGACACACCGACGATGTCCGAGGCCGGCATGTCTGGCTTCGACGCGCCGGTGTGGTACGGCGTGGTGGCACCGGCCGGCACGCCGCGGGCGCTTGTCGAGAAGTTGAACCGCACGATCAACGGCCTGCTGGACTCCGGCGAGTTCAAGGCCCAGCTGCTGCTGCTGGGCGCGCAGCCGGTGACGATGTCGCCGATGGAATGGGACGGCGCCATCCGCATCGACCTGAAGCGCTGGGAACGCCTGGTGCGCCAGGCGCAGATGGTCGCGGAGTGACCGTCTAGGCGATTTTGCGTGCGTCCTCGATCACCTTGCCGTCGTTCGGCAAGCTGCCCGGGGCGCACAGCAGCACGTCGCCGCGCAGCTTGCTCACATCACGCAGGCTCTGCGCCACGGCCGCGGCCAGGCCTTCGGGCCGGCCCGCACATTCGATGTGCAGCGCCATCTGGTCCTTGGCCATCTCGCCGCTGATCACCAGCCGCGCCTTCAGGATCTCGGCATGGCGCTTCGCGACCTCGGCCACCTGGCTGGGGTGCACAAACATGCCACGCACCTTGGCCGTCTGGTCGGCACGGCCCATCCAGCCCTTGATGCGTGTGTTCGTGCGGCCGGTGGGGCAGGCCCCGGGCAGCACGGCACTGAGGTCACCGGTGCCGAAACGCAGCAGCGGGTAGTCGGGGTTCAGCACGCTGACGACCACTTCGCCGACCTCGCCGTCGGCCACCGGGTCGCCGGTGCCTGGGCGCACGATCTCGACGATGACCTGCTCGTCCAGCACCAGGCCTTCACGCGCCGCGCTTTCGTAGGCCACCAGGCCCAGGTCGGCCGTGCCGTAACTCTGGAAGGCCTCGATGCCACGGCTGCGCAGCAGATCGCGCAGCGCCGGCGGAAAAGCCTCGCCGCCGACCGAGGCTTTGTGCAGCGACAGCGCCTGGCCGGCCTCGTCGGCCTTCTCCAGCGCAATGCGCAGGAAACTCGGCGTGCCGGCATAGGCATCGGGCCGCAGCTCGGCCATGGCCTGCAGCTGCAGCTCGGTGTTGCCGACGCCGCCGGCAAACACCGTGCAGCCGATGGCGTGGGCGCCGCCTTCCATCATCGCGCCGGCCGGCGTCAGGTGGTAGCTGAAGCTGTTGTGCACCAGGTCGCCGGCGCGAAAGCCCGCGGCGAAGAGGGCGCGGCCGAAGCGCCAGTAGTCGCGCGCCTCGCCCTCGGGCTCGTAGATCGGGCCCGGTGACTGGAACACACGCCGCGCCGGCTTCAGGCCCAGCGCACGCCAGCCGATGGCCGAGAAGCCGCCGAAGGGCCGTGCCGCTTTCTGGCGCTCCAGCAGTTCGCTCTTGCGTGTGACCGGCAGTTGCGCCAGCACGGCCCGGCTCGTCACCGCCGCTGCGTCGACACCGGCCAGCAGCACGGCCAGCGCCGGCACGGCC
>JBASTF010000734.1:0-10755 GCA_049274755.1 Rubrivivax sp.
GCGAAACGCGCCAGCTGCTCGGCCTGGCGCGCCGTGCCATGGGCTTCGGCATAGGGCTCGGTGTAAAGCTCCACACGGTCGGCGCCGACGGCACGTGCCAGCGCCATGGCCTCGGGCACGGCGTCCATGAACAGGCTGACACGCACGCCGAAGGAATGGGCTTCGGCGATGACGGCACGCAGGCGTTCGCCATCGGCGGCGATGTCCCAGCCATGGTCGGACGTGAACTGGCCTTCGCTGTCGGGCACCAGCGTGCACTGCTGCGGCCGCAGTTCGCGCACGAAGGCCATCAGGTTGTGGAAGGGGTTGCCCTCGATGTTGTATTCGACCTGCGGCCACTGCCGCAGCAGCGCAGCAAGCTCGTGCACGTCCTGGGCGCGGATGTGGCGCTCGTCGGGCCGCGGGTGCACGGTGATGCCGTCGGCGCCGGCCTGCAGGCACAGCGTGGCCGCCTTCACGACGCTGGGGATGCCCAGGTGGCGCGTGTTGCGCAGCAAGGCGACCTTGTTGACGTTGACCGAGAGCTTGGTGCCGGCGTGGCCGCCGGCGCCGGATTCGGGGGCGACGAGAGGGTTCATGGCTGGAGCTTCTGCACGTCGACCATCACCTGGCGCGTGCGCAGCGTTGTGTGGCCCAGATGATAGTGAAGCAGGTTGCGCAGGGGCCCGCGCAGGGTTGCCGCCACCGGTGCGCAGGCGGCGCGCAGCGCCTGCGGGTGGCCATGTTCCAGTGCCGCGGCCAGGTGGATCCAGGCTTCGCCGGGCAGGCCTTCGGCATCGGCGACGAGGCCGGCCTCCGGCTGCAGCGCATAGCGGCGCTGCGGCTGCAGCGGCTGCAGCGTCAGCGTCTCGACGGCCAGTTCGGGCAGCAGGCCAAGTTCACGCAGCAGCACGATCTCGAAGGCACGCAGCGCCGGCGACTCGTTGCTGGCGGCCTCGGCCAGCGCGGCCAGCGTCGCCGTGTAGGCATCGAACAGCTGCGGATGCGGGTCTTGCCGCGCCAGCAGCTTCAGCAGCAGCTCGTTGCAATAAAAGCCCGAAAACAGCGCCGAGGGCGGCAGCATCGGCGCCCCGCCCAGCCACTCGGCACCGCGCAGCAGATGCAGCTCGGCGGTTTCGTCGGCCGGTGTCTTGCCCAGCGTCACGGCCAGCGGCTGGAAGGGCAGCAGCACCGGCCGCAGCTGCGAGGTGGGCCGCTTGGCGCCCTTGGCGGCCACCGCAATGCGGCCACGCTCGCGCGTGAACAGCTCGACGATCAGGCTGGTCTCGCTCCAGTCGTGGGTGTGCAGCACGTAGGCGGCCAGCGTGGCCGCCGGCCTACTCATAGCCGTAGCTGCGCAGATGGCTTTCGTCGTCGGCCCAGCCCGAACGCACCTTGACCCAGAGCTCGAGGAAGACCTTGGCTTCCAGCAGGTGCTCCAGTTCCTGCCGCGCCTCGCTGCCGATGCGCTTCAGGCGTTCGCCGCCTTCGCCGATGATCATGCCCTTGTGGGCGTCGCGTTCGACGACGATGGTGGCGGCGATGCGGCGCAGGTTGCCTTCCTCTTCGAACTTGTCGATGACGACGGTGGAGGTGTAGGGCAGCTCGTCGCCGGTCAGCCGGAACAGCTTCTCACGCACGATCTCGCTGGCGAGGAAACGGTCGCTGCGGTCGGTCAGCGCGTCTTCCTCGTACATCCAGGGTTGCTCGGGCAGGTGTTTCTCGACGATGCCGAACAGGCGCTGCACGTCGTCGGCGCTGTTGGCCGACATCGGCACGTACTCGGTGAAGTCGTGGCGCTGCTGCATGTCCTGCAGCCAGGGCAGCAGGTCGCTGCGGCGGCGCACGGTGTCCAGCTTGTTCGGCACCAGGATCACCGGCTTGCCCTCGGGCACCATCGCCAGCACCTTGGCGTCGTCGAGCGTGAACTTGCCGGCCTCGACCATGAAGATCACCGCGTCCACGTCCGACAGCGTGGACTGCACGGTGCGGTTGAGGTTGCGGTTCATCGCGCCGCTGTGGCGCTTCATGTGCGTGGTCTGGAAGCCCGGCGTGTCGACGAAGACAAACTGCGCCGCGCCCAGCGTGCGGATGCCGGTGATGCGGTGGCGCGTGGTCTGCGCCTTGCGCGAGGTGATGCTGATCTTCTGCCCGACCAGCGCGTTCAGCAGCGTGCTCTTGCCGACGTTGGGGCGGCCGACGATGGCAACCAGGCCGCAGCGCTGGGGCGTGCTTGTGTCTTCAGAGATGTCGTTCATGAGCGCAGCGGGCCACCCGGTTTGTCGTCGGCCTTCAGCCGTTCGAGCATGCGGCGTGCAGCCTCCTGCTCGGCCGTGCGGCGCGACTTGCCCTCGCCCTGCTCGGCCAGGCCCAGCGCGGCGACGGCACATTCGACCTCGAAGGTCTGGGCGTGTTTTTCGCCGCGTGTGGCGACGATGCGGTAGGCCGGCACCGGCAGGCGGCGCGCCTGCAGCCATTCCTGCAGTTCGGTCTTCGCGTCCTTGCTCCAGGCATCGGCCTCGGTGGCGCTGATGACCTCGCCGAACAGCCGCCGCACCGCGGCCTGGGCCGGCTCGAAGCCGCCGTCCAGGAAGATGGCGCCGATCAGCGCTTCCAGCGCGTCGGCCAGGATGGAGGGGCGCTGCGCACCGCCGCCGCGTGTTTCGCCGTCGGACAGGCGCAGCACCTCGGGCAGACCCAGCGACAACGCCACACGGTGCAGGCTGTCTTCGCGCACCAGGTGGGCGCGCACACGCGTCAGGTCGCCTTCGTCGCTGCCGGAGAAACGTTCGAACAGCAGCGTCGAGACAGTGAGGTTCAGCACCGCGTCGCCGAGGAACTCCAGCCGTTCGTTGTGGTCGGCGCCGAAGCTGCGGTGCGTCAACGCACGCGTCAGCAAGCGGCCCTGGGTGAAACGGTGACCCAGGCGCTGCTGCAGCTGGTCGAGACGGGACTCCATGGTGCTACTTGGAGCGGCCCTCGTACTTCAGCAGGATGTAGACCGGGCCCCAGATCGGCACTTCCTTGTTGTAGGCGTAGCTGATCACGACGCGGTCGTTTTCCTTCGTGATCTGCAGGTCCTTGCCGCTGATGGCGGCGATCGAATACTCGATCTCCTTCTGCCGGTCGAAGGCCGTGCGTGCTTCGCTGACGGTGGCCGGCTGGGCCGCCGCCACCTTCTCGACGGTGCGCTGGATCGTCGACCACTCGTTGACGGTGGGCAGGGTGCGCACCAGCACGTAGCCGACAAAACCCAGGAACAGCGCCCAGAACAGCAGGCCGAACATCGTGACGCCACGCTGGCGCGAACGCGCTGCGACCGTTGTCTTGCCTCGCATCGTTGTCGTCATGAACGTCATTGCCGTGGTGGGCCTCCTGCCGTGTGCAGCGCCGTTGCGGGCGCTCAGTGGAAGGGGCCGATGCGGCCCAGGTTGCCGAGGTTCATCCAGACGAAGAATGCCCTGCCGACGATGTTCTCGTCCGGTACGAATCCCCAGAAGCGCGAATCCTGCGAGTTGTCGCGGTTGTCGCCCATCATGAAGTAGTGGCCGGCGGGCACCTTGCACGTCACACCCTCGACGGTGTAGCGGCAATTCTCGTGCATCGGGAAGCTCTTGGGCTCGGCCCCGTTGTAAGCAGGTCTCTTCGGGTCGACGAGGATGCGGTGCTCCACCGCGCCCAGCTTCTCGCTGAACATCGGTGCGTAGCGCAGGCTGTCTTCGTCGTAGAAGTCGCCCAGGCTCTTGGTGTCGACCGGCTGGCCGTTGACCGTGAGCTTCTGGTTGACGTAGCTGATCTCGTCGCCGGGCAGGCCGACGACACGCTTGATGTAGTCCACACGCGGGTCCACCGGGTAGCGGAAGACCATCACGTCGCCACGCTGCGGCTCGTTGTTGGCGATGATCTTCTTGTTGATCACCGGCAGGCGCACGCCGTAGTGGTACTTGTTGACGAGGATGAGGTCGCCGACCAGCAGCGTCGGGATCATCGAACCCGAGGGGATCTTGAACGGCTCGAACAGGAAGCTGCGCAGCAGGAACACGACCAGGATCACCGGGAACAGACCGGCCGTCCAGTCCAGCCACCAGGGCTGCATCAGCAGCCTGGCCTTGGCCTCGCTGACATCGCCGTCGACCTTGCTGATGCCTTGCTGGGCCAGCTGCGCACGGCGCGCCGCGTCCTGCGACTCCAGCGCGGCGGCGGCGGCCAGCCGCGCCGGCTTGAAGCGGAAACGCTCCGCCAGCCAGTACAGCAGCGTGACCAGGGTCAGCAGGAACAGCAGCAGCGAGAAGTTGCCGGTCCACTTGCCGAGAAACCAGCCGCCGAGATAAACGATCAGCACGCCGTAGAGGGCGCCGGTGAGGGAACTCATCAAGATCAGTCTTCCACTTGAAGGATGGCGAGGAAGGCTTCCTGCGGCACCTCGACGGAGCCGATCTGCTTCATGCGCTTCTTGCCGGCCTTCTGTTTTTCGAGCAGCTTCTTCTTGCGCGTGATGTCGCCACCGTAGCATTTTGCCAGCACGTTCTTGCGCAGTGCCTTCACGTCCTCGCGCGCGATGATGTTGGCGCCGATCGAGGCCTGGATGGCCACGTCGTACATCTGGCGCGGGATCAGGGTGCGCATCTTCGCCACCACGGCGCGGCCGCGGAACTGGCTTTGTGCGCGGTGCACGATCATCGCGAGCGGGTCGACACGGTCGCCGTTGATCATGATGTCGACCTTCACGACGTCGGCGGCACGGTATTCCTTGAACTCGTAGTCCATGCTGGCGTAGCCGCGGCTCACGCTCTTCAGCTTGTCGAAGAAGTCCAGCACGATCTCGGCCAGCGGCAGTTCGTAGGTCAGCATGACCTGCTTGCCGTGGTAGGCCATGTTCATCTGCACGCCGCGCTTCTGGTTGGCCAGCGTCATCACCGGGCCCACCGAGTCCTGCGGCATGTACAGGTGCACGGTGACGATGGGCTCGCGGATCTCGCGGATGCGGCCCTGGTCGGGCATCTTGCTCGGGTTCTCGACCTGCAGCACGCTGCCGTCGCCGAGCTCGACCTCGTAGACCACGCTGGGCGCCGTCGTCACCAGGTCCTGGTCGAACTCGCGCTCGAGCCGCTCCTGCACGATCTCCATGTGCAGCAGGCCGAGGAAGCCGCAGCGGAAGCCGAAGCCCAGGGCCTGCGACACCTCGGGCTCGAAGCGCAGGCTGGAGTCGTTGAGCTTGAGCTTTTCCAGTGCGTCGCGCAGCTGGTCGTATTCGCTGGCCTCGGTGGGGTACAGGCCGGCAAACACCTGCGGCTGGATCTCCTTGAAGCCGGGCAAGGCCTCGTTCGCCGGGCCGGCGTTGTTCGGCAGCTTCTTTTCCAGCGTGATGGTGTCGCCGACCTTGGCCGCCTGCAGTTCCTTGATGCCGGCGATCAGGAAACCCACCTCGCCGGCCTTCAACTCCTCGCGCGGCATCGACTTGGGCGTGAAGACGCCGATCTGCTCCAGCGGGTAGACGGCATTCGTCGCCATCATGCGGATGCGGTCGCCCTTCTTCAGCACGCCGTCGACCACACGCACCAGCATCACGACGCCGACATAGTTGTCGAACCAGCTGTCGATGATCATCGCGCGCGGTGCGCCGCCGGGCTGGCCACGCGGCGCGGGCATACGGGCGATCACCGCCTCGAGGATCTCGTCGATGCCCATGCCGGTTTTGGCCGAGCAGGGAATGGCATCGGTGGCGTCGATGCCGATGACGTCCTCGATCTCGGCCTTGGCCGTTTCGGGGTCGGCCTGCGGCAGGTCCATCTTGTTCAGCACCGGCACCACCTCGACACCGAGCTCCAGCGCCGTGTAGCAGTTGGCCACCGTCTGCGCCTCGACACCTTGCGACGCGTCGACGACGAGCAGCGCACCTTCGCAGGCGCTCAGGCTGCGGCTCACTTCATAAGAGAAGTCGACGTGACCCGGCGTGTCGATGAGGTTGAGGTTGTAGACCTGGCCATCACGCGCCGTGTATTCGAGCGCCGCGGTCTGCGCCTTGATCGTGATGCCACGCTCGCGCTCGATGTCCATCGAGTCGAGCACCTGCGCCTCCATCTCACGGTCAGAGAGACCTCCGCAGCGCTGAATGATGCGATCGGCCAGCGTGCTTTTGCCGTGGTCGATGTGGGCGATGATGGAGAAGTTGCGGATGTTGTTCATGCAGAGCCATGCGAGCGTCGCGCATGCGGGACAAAGCGGCGCAGCCGCTTCACCGCAAGCTCACATCGCGGCCGCGATGTGAAGGCGCGAAGCGCCGTGCTGGAGGTAAAAAAAAGGCACGTCGAAGTGGTGACGCGCCTTCCAACAGAACGTTTGGCAACTGCTTGTTGGGCCACCATTGTAGCCAAAAGCACCCCGCTGGAACCCGCGCCAATGCTTGATGTCCGGCCGTTGCGGGCTGCCAACACGAATTTTCGTCAACAGGTTATCCACAGGGTTGTGAGCAGGCTGTGGATGTTGCCGGACGGTGTCACATCGGCCCGCGCAAGCTGGTAAAAGCGAGCGTCGAAGCTGCGATTCTAGACGCCTGCTGCCAGAATCCCCCGCCGACCTGACATGAAGTGAAAGGTCACTCACACCGCACCGCTCAGGGCTGATGCGAACGGGTGTTCGCTAGGCGACCAGGTCTTCCGAGATGCGGAAAGACCCGGCTCCACAGTCAACTAGGAGTCTGGGCGGCAGAGGGCTTGTAGGCGGCTGAAGCGCAGGTCCGAGGAGCGGCAAGCCGGCCGGGACGGTTGCAGGCAGCGGTGTTGGCTGCGGACGACGTTGCAGCCTGTACGTTCGCGGAGCACCGGCGCCCGTGCGAGGGGGTTCAAGCCGCCGTGGCAGCCTGCATCGCCGCCATTCTTCGCAGGTTCAACGCCAGGCACACGAGCTTCCACTCGGCGCGCACGCGATGCAGCCCGCGCAGACTGAACTGGCGGAACCCGAGCACGTTCTTGATCCAGCCGTTCGGTGGCTCGGCGATCCACTTGCGGCGCCGGTACGCGGCCTTGCCTTCGTCGGTTTGCAGCTTGGCGGCCATCGCCGCGGTGTGAGCGGATCGCTCGGGATCGAAGCGCAACTGCTGCTTGCCCTCTCGGCCCAGCGACACCAGCAGATCGCAGCCGCTGTGGGCCAGCCGCTCGAACACCGCCTCCGAGCGGTAGCCGGTATCGGCCAGCGCCTGATCAGGCATCGCCGCCAGGTTGTCCTGCACCGCCTGCAGCATCGTGGGCAGTTCGCTCGCGTCGCTGCCGCAGTTGGTCAGCTCCGCTGCCACGATGATGTGGGCCGCTTCGTCCACCGCCGTCTGCGCGTTGTAGCTGGCGTCGAAGCCCCCGCCGGCGCGCTTCATGATGCGGCTGTCGGGGTCGGTGAAGTTCTCTTGCGCCTTGTCTTCGGGGATGCCGAACTCGCGCTTGTAACGCCCACCACGCGGCGGCTCATCGGGATCGCGTCCGCGTTCGAGGTCTGCTTCGCGTTGGCGCTGCTCCAACCGCTCACGGGCCGCGGTGATGGCCGTCAATCGTGCCTCGCGCCGGGCAATCTCCGCCGGGATGTCCAGTTCGGGCTCGTTCTTCTCGGCCTCGTCGGCTTGCTGTGCGCGCTTGAGCAGTGCGTCGATCTGCGCCTTCAGTTCCGCCTCGGCCTTGCGCATGTGGCCATAGCTCATGGCCTTGTGGCGACCCGCGTTGGCCTTGACCTTGGTGCCGTCCACCGCGATCGTGCCCAGCTTGACCAGACCCACCTCGCGCGCCAGGCGCACCACCTGCACGAACAGCTCGCTCAGCTCCTTGAGGTGGAACGCGCGGAAGTCGCGGATCGTGCGGTGCGCGGGGAAGTTGCCCGCCGCCAGTACCCGCAAGGCCACATCCTCATGCAGCTTCCTGGCAATCTTGCGTGAGCTGAACACGCCTGTGGCATAGCCATAGACCAGCACCTTGACCATCATCGCCGGGTGGAACGGCTGGTTGCGCGGGCCGTCCTTGTCGTAGCGGCCGTGGAACGCTCCGAGATCCAGTGTGTCCACCGTGTCGCTGATGAAGTGCGCCAGGTGCCCCTCGGGCAGCCAGTCCTGGATCGCTTCGGGCAGCAGCAGCATCTGCTGCGGTTCATACGGAAGGTAGTTCGCGGCCATGGCCACCAAACGTACCTCATCCCTCAGCCGCCATCAGGGACTTCCCTTCTGCCGCCCAGACTCCTAGCGGGCCGGCCGGATCACGAAGTAGTTGACCCATTCGCCGCGCCGCACCAGCACGCTGACGGCCCGCGCCTTCTCGGCCTTGGCGGCCAGCGTCGCGAACTGCTTGGCGTCGCTGACCTCGGTGTTGTCCAGCGACAGGATGACATCGCCCTCGCGCAGCCCGGCCTTGGCCGCCGGCCCATCCACCGTCTCGACACGCACACCACCGCGCACCCGCAATTCCTTCTTCTGTGCGTCGCTGAGGTCGGCCACCGCCACGCCGAGTGCACTCTTCACCGGGGCCGGCGCCGCGCCGGGCTCGGCCTGGGCACGGCGTGCCGGGCGCTCGGCCTCGAACTCGCCGACGGTGACGCTGACCTCGCGTGCCGCACCGCGGCGGAACAGCGACAGCATGGCCTTCGAGCCCGGCTTCGCGGCACCGATGATGCGCGGCAGGTCGCCCGAACGTTCGACAGCCCTGCCGTCGACCTTGGTGATGATGTCGCCGGCCTCGATGCCGGCCTTGTCGGCCGGCCCGTCCTTCTCGACGCTCTGCACCAGCGCGCCGGCGGGTTTGCCCAGGCCGATGGACTCGGCCACGTCCTTGGTCACCGGTGCGATCTGCACACCGATGCGGCCGCGGATGACACGGCCACTGCTGCGCAGCTGGTCGGCGACACGCATCGCGTCGTCGATCGGGATCGCGAAGCTGATGCCCATGAAGCCGCCCGAGCGGCTGTAGATCTGCGAGTTGATGCCGACGACTTCGCCACGCAGGTTCAGCAGCGGGCCACCCGAGTTGCCGGGGTTGATGGCGACGTCGGTCTGGATGAAGTTCAGGTAGTCGCCGGTGTCGCGCTGCTTGGCGCTGACGATGCCGGCCGTCACCGTGTTGTCCAGCCCGAACGGCGAGCCGATGGCCATCACCCATTCACCGACCTTGAGCCGGCCCACGTCGCCGATCTTCACCGGCGGCAGGCCCGTGGCCTCGACCTTGACGACGGCGACATCGGTGCGCGCGTCGGCACCGACGATGCGCGCCTTCAGCTCGCGTTTGTCGGTCAGTGTGACGATGACCTCGTCGGCGCCGTCGACGACATGGGCATTGGTCATGATGAAGCCGTCGGCCGTCAGCACGAAGCCCGAGCCCACACCACGCTGCTGCGGCTGTGCGTCTTCGTTGTTGTCGGGCTGGCCGCGGCGCTGGCCGCCCTCGGGCCGGTTCGGCATCGGAATGCCGAAGCGGCGGAAGAACTCTTCCAGGTCGGGGTTGCTGCCTTCACGCCCGGCGCGGTTGCGCGAACGTTCTGTGGTGCGGATGTTGACGACCGAGGGCCCCACACGTTCGGCGAGCTCGCTGAAGTCGGGCAGCTGGATTGTCGGCGCCGTAGCCTGGCTGTGGCCGGTGGCGGGCCACAGCGAAGCCCCGGCGATCAGCAGCGAAGCCAGGCCCAGTGTGGCGCGGCGGGTCGTGAGCGCTGGAGGAGCGACAAGGGCGGAACGGTTCATCGGTGCGTCTTGCTGGTGGTCTCGTCGTGGGGTGGGCTCAGCGCCGGCGCTGCAAGGCGTCGGCAAAGGCTTTCAGCGTCGCGGCGGGCACGTCGCCCATCACGGTGATCCAGTGTTCGCCGCGGCGTTGGCGCAGCGTGCTGGTGGCGCCGATCTGGCCGCTGATGTCGGCGTACTTCGTGCGCCGGGCATCGGCGGGTTCGATGAACAGCGAGACATGGGTCAGGCCGTCGGAGAACACGGCCTGCAGCACCTGGGCCTCGTCGCTGCCACCGGCATTTTCCAGCGGCCGCTTCACGCAACCGCCGAGCTTGAACCCGGGTACGCTGCGCTCCAGCGTCCAGCCTTCGGCCTCGAGCTGGGTGTGCTGCTGCTGCGGGCGCACGACGCGGTAGCCGTCGAGCTTCTTCATCGCCTGCGTCACCGCCTCGGGCTGCGGTTTGATGCCGACCTCGATCTCGGAAAACGCCGACGACTCCAGCACCAGGCGCTGTGCGCCGATGACGTCGGCGCGCAGCATCAGGCCGGTGGCCTTGTCGGCCCACAGCCGCTGGGCATAACGCAGCTCGTCGCGTGGGCGCAGCAGGAAAACCTGGGCCTCGCGGCCGGCAATGCGTTCCACCCCTTCACGCAGCAGCTCGTACTGCTCCAGCGCACGCGGCTCGATGGCCTGCGTGGCCGACGGCAGGTTGCTGATCGCCGCGCGTTTTTCCACCACCGCCAGGCGCTGCTGCGGCCACACGGTCTGCACTGCGTCGTTGACGCGGTAGACACGCTGCTGGCGGCCGTCCAGCGTTTCCAGGCGTTCGAAGGTCTGCTCGCCGACGCAGAAATGCGCCACACGCGAACTCGACAACATGCCGCCGATGGCACTGACCACCATCGTGCCCTGGTAGTTGCGCTGGTTGGCCGCCGCATGGATGCGCGCCAGCCAGGCACGGGCGTCCGCAGGTTCGGCACTGTCGGCACCGGCACGTGCGGCCGCCGGCAGCAGCAGCGTTGCCAGCACGACGATGGGCAACCAGAGGCGTTGCTGCATGGGCATCGGCCGGTCGTCTGTGCTGGTTCAGCGA
>JBASTF010000735.1:0-10251 GCA_049274755.1 Rubrivivax sp.
CGCTGGGCCTGCGCAAGGACGCCGTCTGGCTGCTGCTGCCGCTGCAGGTGGCGGCCGACTCCGACGGCCGCTGGCTGCTGGACATCAACTACGCGGTGCTGAACAGCGCCGAGGTCCATGTCGTCGCGGCCGGCGCGCCGCCGCAGCGTTTCCTGCTCGGCAACCTGCAACCGGTGTCGCAGCGGCCCTTTGCCAGCCGCTCCCATGCCTTGCCGCTGACGCTGGCGCCGGGCGGCCGCGTCGAGCTGTGGATCCGCGTCGAAACCCTGGGCGGCATGATCCTGCCGATCACGCTGAACAAGGCGTCGGCCTTCCATGCCGCGGCCATCGACGAGCAGTTGCTGCAAGGCCTGCTTGTCGGCCTGGGCCTGTGCCTGCTGAGCTACAGCCTGGTGCAGGCCTACAGCCTGCGCGAGCCCATGTTCCTGAAGTACACGCTGCTCAGCGGTGGCAGCCTGCTGTTTTCGGTGACGCAGTTCGGCCTGGGTGCGCTGTACCTGTGGCCGGGCTCGCAGTGGCTGGAACTGCATGCCGCCGGCGTGGCGGCGCTGCTGGCCGCCGCCGGCACCGCGCTGTTTGTCGAAGACGTGCTGCGCAGCCCGCAGCGGCCGGCCTGGTTCGCCACCGTGATGCATGCCAACGCCGCCGCCCTGGTGCTCAGCGCCCTGGCCTACATGACCGGCCTGCTGCATGTGCACCAGGTGAGCTGGGTCGTCGGCACGCTGGGCCTGCTGCCGGCGCTGATGGGCCTGCCCGGTGCCCTGGCGCGGGCGCGCCGCGGCGACAGCATCGGCTGGTATTTCCTGGCCGCCTGGCTGGGCTACTTCCTCGCCACCTGGATCGCCGTCAGCGTCATCAAGGGCCGGCTGCCGGCCACCTGGTGGACCCTGCATGCCTTCCAGTTCGGCACCACGCTGGACATGCTGCTCTTCATGCGCGTGATGACGCTGCGCCACCAGGTCACGCACCAGGCGGCACGCCAGGCGGCGCAGGAACGCGACCTGCTGCGCTCGATGGCGCTGAGCGACGCGCTGACGGGCCTGCCCAACCGCCGCGGCCTGGCGCAGCAGGTCGACGAGCGGCTGCAGCAGGCAGCACCCGGCCGGCTGCTGGCGCTGTACCTGCTGGACCTGGACGGCTTCAAGAGCATCAACGACGCCCACGGCCACGAGGTCGGCGACCTGCTGCTGGTGGCAGTGGCCGAGCGCCTGCGCGCCCATCTGCGTGATGGCGACACCGCGGCCCGCCTCGGCGGCGACGAGTTCGTCGTGCTCTCCGACCGGCTGCCCGACCCCGCGGCGGCCGAAGAACTGGGCCGGGGCCTGCTGCAGGCCTTCGAAGCGCCCTTGCATGCCGGCGGCAAGCACTGCCACATCGGGCTGACCGTGGGCTATGTGCTGGCGCCGCTGGACGGCAACGACGTGCGAACGCTGATGCGCGCCGCCGACGCCGCGATGTACGCCGGCAAGCAGGCCGGCCGCAACACGCTGCGTCGCGCAGGCGTCAGCGCCAGTCCGGCGGCCGTTTCTCGATGAAGGCCTGCACCCCTTCCAGTGCCGCCTTGTCCATCATGTTGCAGGCCATCGTGCGGCCGGCGTCGGCATACGCGGCCTCGATGCCGGTTTCGAGCTGGCGGTAGAACAAGCCCTTGCCGGCGGCAATCGCCACACGCGGCTTGGCGACGATGCTGGCCACCAGGCGTTCGAGCTCGGCGTCCAGCGCAGCAGGCTCGGCGACGCGGTTCAGCAGGCCCTTGTCGTGTGCTTCGTCGGCCGAGATGAACCCGCCGGTCACCAGCATCTCGAACGCCGCCTTGCGTGACAGGTTGCGGCTCAGCGCCACGCTGGGTGTGCTGCAGAACAGGCCGAGGTTGACGCCGCTGACGGCAAAACGCGTGTCGCGGGCCGCCACCGCCAGGTCGCACATCGCCACCAGCTGGCAGCCGGCAGCAGTGGCGATGCCCTGCACCTTGGCGATCACCGGCAGCGGCAGTTGCTGGATCGTCAGCATCATGCGGCCGCATTGCGCAAACAGCCGCTCGTAGTAGCCCAGCGAGGGGTCGGCGCGCATCTCCTTCAGGTCGTGGCCGGCGCAAAAGGCCTTGCCGGCCGCGGCGATGACGAGCACACGTGCCGTGGTGTCGCCGGCCACACGGTCCAGCGCCGCCTGCAGTGCGTCCAGCATCGCCTCGCTCAGCGCGTTGAAGGCCGCAGGCCGGTTCAGCGTCAGCGTGACGACACCGCGCCCGTCTTTCTCGAACAACACCAGGGGTTCTGCGCTCATGGTCGGGTCTCCGTTCATTCGATGGCCGAGCTGCTTTTGGCACGTTCACGCAGCTGGAACTTCTGGATCTTGCCGGTGCTGGTCTTCGGAATCGGCTCGAAGCGGATCTCCCTGGGCACTTTGTAGCCAGCCAGCAGGCGCTTGCAGTGGGCGATGAGCTCGGCCGACGACACCTCGGCGCCGGCCTTCAGTTCCACATAGGCCAGCGGCGACTCGCCCCACTTCGGGTCGGGCCGCGCCACCACGGCGCAGGCCATCACCGCCGGGTGGCGGTACAGCGCATCTTCCACCTCGATGGAGCTGATGTTCTCGCCGCCGCTGATGATGATGTCCTTGCTGCGGTCCTTGATCTTCACGTAGCGGTCGGCTTCCATCACCGCCAGGTCGCCGGTGTGGAACCAGCCGCCGGCGAAGGCCTTGTCGGTGGCTGCCGGGTTCTTCAGATAGCCCTTCATCACGATGTTGCCGCGGAACATGATTTCGCCCATGGTCTGGCCGTCGGCCGGTGCCGGCTGCATCGTTGCCGGGTCCAGCACCGCCATGCCTTCCTGCAAGGCGTAGCGCACACCCTGGCGGCCGTTCAAACGCGCCTGTTCCGACAGGCTCTGCTGCGCCCAGCCTTCGTGTTTGACGGCCACCGACGCCGGGCCGTAGACCTCGGTGAGACCGTAGACATGGGTGATGTCGAAGCCGATCTGCGCCATGCCTTCGATCATCGCCGCCGGCGGCGCGGCGCCGGCCACCATGCCACGCACCTGCGGCCGACCTTCGCCGCCAATGCCGGCACGCAGTTCGGCCGGCGCGTTGATCAGCAGGTTGTGCACGATGGGTGCGGCACAGTAGTGGTCCACACCATGCTCGCGCATCGCTGCCAGGATGTGCGGCGCGTCGACACGGCGCAGGCAGACATGGGTGCCGCCCAGCATCGCCACGGTCCAGGGGAAACACCAGCCGTTGCAGTGGAACATCGGCAGTGTCCACAGGTAGGTCGGGAAGTGCGGCATCGTCCAGGTCGCCGCATTGCACACTGCGTTCAGGTAGGCGCCTCGGTGGTGGGTGACAACGCCCTTGGGGTCGCCGGTGGTGCCGCTGGTGTAGCTCACGGCAATGGCGTCCCACTCGTCGGCCGGGCCGGGCAGCAGCGGCAGCGGTGCATGCGCCGCCAGCAGGGCTTCGTACTCGAGCGTGCCGACACGTTCGCCGGCACCGGTGTATTCGCTGTCGCAGACGTCGATGACCACCGGGCTGCGGCCATGTTCGTTTTTCAGCAAGGCCAGCGCCTGCGCCATCACCGGCGCGAACTCGCGGTCGCTGATCAGCACCGCGGCTTCGCAGTGGTGCATCTGCCAGGCCAGCAGCGGCGCGTCCAGCCGCGTGTTCAGCGTGTTCAGCACCGCGTTCAGCGCCGGCACGGCGTAGTGCGCCTCCACCATCTCGGGCGTGTTCGGCAGCATCACGCTGACGGTGCTGCCGCGCGCCACACCCAGGCTGCGCAGCGCTGCCGCCAGCCGCGCCGAACGCTCGCGTGTCTGCGCCCAGCTGTAGCGGCGTGCACCATGCACCACGGCCGGCAGATCGGCAAACACCTCGGCGCTGCGCTCGACGAAGCTCACCGGGCTCAGCGCGACGAAGTTCGCGGCCTGGCGGTCCAGGTGCTGGTCGTAGATCGTGGACATCGGGAAGCCTCGGGTCGGCAACAGTGGAACGGCCATGTTAGCCAGCGCCCGGATCGGTTAGCGTCGGCGTCGACCCCAATCCCGGCGCTGCCGACGACACGACCATGACACGACCGCTGCGCCGCTTCGGCAACATCTTCGTCGCCGGCCTGCTGGCCGCGCTGCCGCTGGCGGCCACCGTCTTCATCGTCGTCTGGACGGTGCAGACGCTGTACGCCTGGCTGGGCCCGGGCAGCGCCGTCGGCGGGCTGCTGGCGCGGCTGGGTCTGGGGCTGGGCGCTTCCGAGGTGGCCGGCTACCTGCTGGGCCTGGCCTGCGTGCTGGCCCTGGTGTTCCTGCTCGGGCTGCTGGTGCACACCCGCCTGCACGGCTGGCTGGTGGCCGGCATCGACACGCTGGTGCAGCAGGTGCCGCTGGTGCGCAACATCTACGACCTGCTGCGCCGCTTCGTCGACCTGGTGAGCCAGCGCGACGCCACCGGCACCGGCGCGATGAGCCCGGTGTGGCTGTACTTCGGCGGCCGCGACGGCGGTGGTGCGGCCGTGCTGGGCCTGCTGTCGCATGCCGAGCCGGTGCTGATGCGCGGTCAGCCCTACCTGGGTGTGCTGGTGTCGACGGCGCCGGTGCCGGTGGGCGGCGCCCTGGTCTACGTGCCGCAGGACTGGGTGGAACCGGCGCCGGTGGGTGTCGAAGGGCTGACCAGCATCTACGTGTCGATGGGCGTCACGGCCGGCCAGCATCTGGCGGCGCGGCCACCGGCCGCCTGAGGCCCAACCCGCCTGGTCGCTACGCGCTCGCGGCCGCCAGCGCCTGGTCGCTAAGCGCTCGCGGCCGCGAGCGCCTGGTCGATATCCCAGAGGATGTCGTCGATGTGCTCCAGCCCCACCGAGATGCGCACCATGTCCGGCGGCACGCCGGCGGCCAGTTGCTGTTCGGCATCCAGCTGGCGGTGTGTGGTGCTGGCCGGGTGGCTGATCAGCGTGCGGGTGTCGCCGATGTTGACGAGGTGGCTCATGAACTGCGCGCTTTCGATGAACTTCACGCCGGCCTCGACGCCGCCCTGCAGGCCGAAGGCCAGCAAACCCGAGGCGCCGCGCATCTGGCGCTGCAGCAGCGCATGCTGCGGGTGTTCGGGCAGGCCGGGGTAGTTCACCCAGCCGACACGGTGGTCGTCGCGCAGGAACTTCGCCACCGCCAGCGCGTTGCTGCAATGTCGCTCCATGCGCAAGGGCAGCGTCTCCACACCTTGCAGCACCTGCCAGGCGCTGCTGGGTGACAGTGCGGCACCGAAGACACGCAACGCCTCCATGCGGCAGCGCATCGTGAAGCCGAAGTCGCCGAAGGTCTCGTGGAACTTCACGCCGTGGTAGCCCGGCGACGGTTCGGTCATGCCGGGGAACTTGCCGTTGTCCCAGGGGAAACGGCCACTTTCGACGATGACGCCGGCCAGCGTCGTGCCATGGCCGGCCAGGTACTTGGTGGCGCTGTGCACGACGATGTCGGCGCCATGGGCGATGGGGTTGCACAGGAAGGGGCTGGGCACCGTGTTGTCGACGAGCAGCGGCAGCCCGTGGGCATGGGCCACGTCGGCGATGGCGGCGATGTCCAGCACCACGAGGCTGGGGTTGCCCAGCGTCTCGGCGAACACGGCGCGGGTGTTCGGGCGTATCGCCGCGGCAAAGGCCTCGGGTTGTGTGGCATCGACGAAGCTGGTGTCGATGCCGAACTTCTTCAGGTTCACCGCCAGCATCGTGACGCTGCCGCCGTACAGCGCGCCCGCTGCCACCACATGGTCGCCGGCCTGCAGCAGCGTCATCAGCGCCATCGCCTCGGCGGCCATGCCGCTGGCGCTGGCCACCGCGGCGCGACCACCTTCGAGCGCAGCGATGCGCTCTTCCAGCGCTGCCACTGTGGGGTTGGACAAACGCGAGTAGACGTTGCCGAAGGTCTGCAGGTTGAACAGGCTGGCGGCGTGTTCGGCGCTGTCGAAGACGAAACTCGTCGTCTGGTAGATCGGCAGCGCGCGTGCGCCGGTGGCGGCATCGGGAATCTGCCCGGCGTGGATGGCCAGGGTCTCGGGCTTGAAGACGTGGTCGGCCATGGTGCTGCGTGGTTCAGACCGGCCGGCGGGCCGAGATGACGCGGGTGTTGACGCCGGCCCAGTGCAGGCCGCCGAACAGGCGGGCGTGTTCGATCTTCACGCAGCGGTCCATCACGGCATCCAGCCCGGCCCGGCGTGCGATGGCGTCGGCCTCGGCGTTCATCACGCCCAGTTGCTGCCACAGGCATTTCGCGCCGATGGCCACGGCGCTGGCGGCGATGGGCGCCACGTCGGCCGGCTTGCGGAACACGTCGACCATGTCGACGGCAAACGGAATCGCTTCCAGGCTGGCGTAGCAGGTTTCGCCGAGGAGGCTGTCGTAACGCGGGTTCACCGGCACGACGCGGTAGCCGTGGCTCTGCATGTACTTGGCAGCGAAGAAGCTGGGACGGTGCCATTCGGCTGAGAGGCCGACGACGGCGATGGTGCGGCAGCTCTTCAGGATGCGCCGCAGGCTGGCGATGTCATCGGGCATGGCGGCATACTAGCCGGGCGCTGCGCCATGGGCGCGGGCCGGCACTCAGGGACAACACCATGACGATGAAGACGCTCGCTGCCGCAGCCACATGGGGCCTGCTGGCCACCGCCACAACCACCGCCACCACGGCGCAGGCCCAGGGCTTTCCGCTGGGCGACAGCCAGCGCACCTGGTTCGAGCCGCAGCTGCTGCTGTTGCGCAGCGACGTCACGCGCCGCGAAAGCCCGGTGTTCAGCAGCGGCGCCGGCAGCGACGTGAGCCTCGAAGACGACCTGAAGCTGCCGCAGAACCGCGCCGCCGGCGGCATCGGCTTCGGCCGCCGCATCGGCGCCAACTGGCGCTTCGAGATCGACTACCTGCGCAGCCAGCGCAGCGGCGACACGACGCTGACGCGCAACCTGCAGATCGGCGACTTCCTGTATTCGGCCGGCACGCCGGTGTCGTCCACCGCGACCTTCCAGTTCGCGCGCATCGTCGGCGGCATGTCGGTGCTGAGAACCGACGACGCCGAGTTCGGCTTCGTCGTCGGTGGTGCGCTGCCGCGGCTGCGGCTGTCGCTGCGCACGGCCAGCCTGGGCACGACAACCTGGGTCACTGCCGACGCAGTGCCGATGCTGGGCCTGTTCTACAGCGGCCGGCTGGCGCCCAACCTGCAGTTCAGTGGCCGGCTCGAAGGTGGCTCGCGGGACGGCAGCAACTTCGTCAACGTCTCGGCCAACGTCGTCTGGCGGCCTTCGCCGCATGTCGGTGTCGGCGCCGGCTGGCGCATGCTTTCGGGCCGCGCCAACAGCGAGACACTGGACGTCTACGGCAGCTTCGACGAACGCATGGACTTCCGCCTCGGCGGCCCGCAGCTCTTTGCCAACCTGTCGTTCTGAGGCCCGTCTTCAGGGCAGGGAACCTCGCTGCGGCAGCTGGCTGCGGGTGCCTTCGGAGACGCCTCGGCCAGGCGGCCGGAGCCGGCGCACAAGCGCGGTGCCATGGGCTGTGGCCACGGTGTGCATCATGCCCGCTGCTACACTGCCGGCCGTCAGGAGAGAGCTGCAGCGATGCGGCCGCCGAAGGCGCAGGGGCATTGGCCCCGAACGCTCAGGCAAAAGGACTGACTTTCCTTCCTCACTGGAGAGAGGCCATCCCTGCGGTGGCCCACCGAAGGGGCAAGGTGCACCGACCGGGGTGCACCGAATCTCTCAGGTAAAGCGGACAGCGAGGGCCCCGTTCACCGACATTGGCGGTGAGTGGAACCGCCCACCGCCGAAGGAGAGTCCGCCATGTCCAGCGACACCGCTGCCGAAACGCTGAAGACCACGCCGCTGCACGCGCTGCATCTGCGCCTGGGCGCGCGCATGGTGCCGTTTGCCGGTTATTCGATGCCGGTGCAGTACGGCGCCGGGCTGATGGCCGAACACAAACACTGCCGCGAGGCCGCAGCGCTGTTCGACGTTTCCCACATGGGCCAGCTGCGCCTGGTGGGCGCCGAGGCCGCCGCTGCGCTGGAAACCCTGGTGCCGGTGGACATCGTCGACCTCGGTGTCGGCAAGCAGCGCTACGCGTTTTTCACCAACAGCAGCGGCGGCCTGCTCGACGACCTGATGGTGGTGCGGCCCGAACCCGGTGCCGGCTTCGGTGATCTCTTCCTCGTCGTCAACGCCGGCTGCAAGGACGCCGACACACGCCACCTCGTCACCCACATCGGCCACCGCTGCCAGGTGCTGCCGATGCCCGAGCGTGCGCTGCTGGCGCTGCAAGGCCCGCAGGCGGCGGCGACGCTGGCACGGCTGAACGCCGGCGTGGCGCAACTGGTGTTCATGACCGGCGGCGTGTTCGATCTGGCCGGTGCTCGCTGCTTCGTCACCCGCTCGGGCTACACCGGCGAAGACGGTTTCGAGATCAGCGTGCCGGCCGAGCAGGCCACGGCGCTGGCCGAGGCGCTGCTGGCCCAGCCCGATGTCAAACCCGCGGGCCTGGGCGCACGCGACACGCTGCGGCTGGAAGCCGGCATGTGTCTGTACGGCCACGACATCGACACGACGACCAGCCCGGTTGAAGCCGGCCTCACCTGGGCCATCCAGAAGGTGCGCCGCCCCGGCGGTGCCCGTGCCGGCGGTTACCCGGGTGCCGCGGCCATCGAAAAGCAGCTGGCGGGCGGCGCGCCGAGCAAACGTGTGGGCCTGGTCGGGCTGGAACGTGTGCCGGTGCGCGAAGGCACACAGATCGTCGACGCCCACGGCCACAAGCTCGGCCACGTCACCAGCGGCACGCTGGCGCCCAGCGTCAACCAGCCCATCGCGATGGCCTACCTGCCGCAAGACCATGCCAAGGCCCAGCACGAGGTCTACGCCGAGGTGCGCGGCAAGCGCCTGCCGATGCGCGTGACCGCCATGCCCTTCCACCCCCACCGCTACGTCCGCGGTTGATCGATCAACAACACCACCCCACCGGAGCCTGCCCGATGACCACCATGTACACGCCCGACCACGAATGGATCAACATCGAAGACCACGAGGCCGCGGTCGTCGGCATCACGCTGCACGCGCAGGACGCGCTGGGTGACGTGGTCTTCGTCGATCTGCCCGAGGTCGGCCGCACGTACAAGAAGGGCGAGGTCGCCGGTGTCGTCGAATCGGTGAAGGCCGCGGCCGACCTCTTCATGCCGGTGAGCGGCGAGGTCGTCGAGGTCAACGAGGCGCTGCGCGCCGACCCCGCGCTGGCCAATTCCGACCCCATGGGCAACGGCTGGTTCTTCAAGGTGCACATCACCGACATGGCCGAGTTCGACCAGCTGATGGACGTGCCCGCCTACGACGCCCTGCTCAAGACCCTCTGAACCCGCTGCCGCCATGTTGATGTCCGCCCTGAAGCCGCTCGGCGAGCTGGAAAACAGCACCGAGTTCGTCGCCCGCCACATCGGGCCCTACGCAGACGACGAACGGCACATGCTGTCGGTCATCGGTGCAGCGTCGCGCCGTGCGCTGATCGAGGCCATCGTGCCGCGCAGCATCGCGCGTGCGCAGCCCATGGCCCTGCCGGCGCCGCTGGGCGAAGCCGCGGCGCTGGCCGAGCTGAAGGCATTGGCGGCGAAGAACCGGGTGCTGAAGAGTTTCATCGGCCAGGGTTACCACGGCACGCACACGCCGGGTGTCATCCTGCGCAACATCCTCGAGAACCCGGCCTGGTACACGGCCTACACACCCTACCAGGCCGAGATCTCGCAAGGCCGCATGGAAGCGCTGGTGAACTTCCAGACCATGGTCTGCGATCTCACCGGCATGGCCATCGCCAACGCCTCGATGCTCGACGAAGCCACGGCGGCGGCCGAGGCGATGACACTCGCCAAGCGCAGCGTGAAGAGCAGGAGCGACACCATCATCGTCGCCGGCGACTGCCACCCGCAGACCATCGAGGTGATCCAGACCCGCGCTGCGCCGCTGGGCCTGCAGGTGCTGGTCGGCTTCGCGCCGCAGCTGATGGCCGACAACGATTACTTCGCGGTGGTTGCGCAGTACCCGGCCACCGACGGCCGCCTGCACGACCTGAAGCCCTTTGTCGACCAGGCGCATGCGAACAACGCCGCCTTCATCGTCTGCGCTGACCTGCTGGCGCTGACGCTGCTGGTGCCGCCGGGCGAGTTCGACGCCGACATCGTGGTCGGCAACACGCAGCGCTTCGGCGTGCCCATGGGCGCCGGCGGCCCGCATGCCGCCTACCTGGCC
>JBASTF010000736.1:0-1973 GCA_049274755.1 Rubrivivax sp.
TTCCGCGCCTGGGCGGCATCCAGGGCGCCCTGTGCCATCGTCTTCGCGCGCTCGGCCGCCGACACGCGATCGGCCGCGCCGTCGAGCGCTCGGCGCGCCGCAGCGAGGCGCTGCTCCTCCGCGTCGAGCCCGGCCAGTTCTTGACGCAGGGTCGCCAGTCCCGCCTTCAGCAGGCGGACGGTCTCAGCGGCCCTCTGGCCCAGTGCCTGGATCTCCTCCTGCCCGAGCAGGTCGGCCAGCAGCGTCTTGATCTCGGCGTTGCGGTAGGTGCTGAGCTGCCGCTTGCCTTGCGCGGCGAACACGGAGGTGAAGAACGTCTCGGCACTGCCGCACAGGCTCTCGACGCAGCGCGTGTACGTCTCCACCCGGCCATCGGACAGTGTGCCGTCGTCAAGCTGCACCGGGCGCCAGCCTCCCGCATCATCGAGCGTGTGCAGGAACGCCTCGGTGCGGCGGCGGCCGTTGAGGCGGATGACGATCTGCGACCGATAGCACCGGTCCTCGTGCGCCCAGGTCAGGTCCTTCACGCTCTCGGGCAGGTAGACATGGTCGTAGTAGGAGAAGCCGCCCGCCCCGGCCAACGCGGCCCTGCTGGGAAGCCCGATGAAGGGGGTGAGACAGTCCATGATCGTCGACTTGCCGCTTCCGTTGGCGCCGGCGATGGCGATCAGCTGCGCACCGTCCGCGAGGCGCTCGATGTCGAGGGTGACTTCGTCGCGGCCCAGGCCGTCGCGGATGCCGCGGAAGCCTTTGAGGGTGAGTCGGAGTGGCTGCATGGCATGCCTCGGAGTTGATCTCCGATCAGGCTCGCATGGCCCGCGCCTGCTTCAAGGGCAGGCAGCACGGCCCGCATAGGGGGAGAGTGGATCACTTGACCTTCGCCTTAAGGCGAAGGTCTACAGTTGTCTCATCCCTGCACGAAGCGAGGCCCGCCCATGCTCACCATCGGCAAGGTCGCCGCACTCGCCGGCACCACACCCAACACCCTGCGCTACTACGAGCGCGAAGGCCTGATTGCGCCTGCCGCGAAGGGCGAGAACGGCTATCGCCTCTACCCGCAGGAAGCCGCGCGCCACGTGAACTTCATCCGGCAGGCGCAGCAATGCGGGTTCACGCTCGCCGAGATCCGGGAGTTGCTGACGCTGCCGCAGCGCGCGTCCGCCTGCTGCTCAGACGTTCGCAAGCTCGCCATCGAGAAGAAGCTCGCGCTCGAAGCCAAGATCAGGATGATGAAGGCGATGTCGGCGGAACTCGACGCGCTGATCGCCGACTGCGTCGACGACGCACACCCGATCGACGAATGCCCCATCTTGAACGCGCTGAACCGCGTGCCCGCCCAGGCCGGGCCAGCCCGCCAATGAAGATAGACGTCTTCTACGCCGATGGCTGCGGCAGCTGCGGCGAGTCCAGGCGTGCCCTGAAGGAAGCGGTGCTGGCTGGCTGCCCCGTTGCGGCGGACTGGAACGAGCTCGACATCGTCAAGCACATCGACTACGCGGTGGAACTCGGCGTGCTCTCGGTCCCGGCCGTCGCAATCGACGGAGCACTCGTGTTCGCCAAGCTGCCGACAGCGCAGCAGCTCGTGGCCGAGCTGTCCTCGCGAGCCGCGAGGCGCTGAATGGACACCGAATCCTGGCTGCAACTCGTCCAGCAGGGCGGCATGGCGGCAACCGTCGCAGCGTTCCTGGCGGGCCTGGCCTTCAGCTTCAACCCGGTGGCGCTGGCGGCCATACCGGTGGCGCTGGCCTACGTCACCAAGGCCCGCGAACGGCGCAAGGCGGCGCTGTACGGCGCCATGTTCGTCATCGGCATGCTCGCGACGCATGTCGCGCTCGGCTTCCTGGCGGGTTTGGGCGGCGCCTGGGTGCAGGGGCTGATCGGGCGATCCTGGGGGCTCGCGCTGGGTCCGCTGCTGATCCTGCTCGGCCTCGTCTGGACGGGATGGGTGCGGCTGCCGCTGCCGCCCCTGGCAC
>JBASTF010000737.1:0-19732 GCA_049274755.1 Rubrivivax sp.
TAGCTGAACATCGCCCCCTGGAAGTCTTGGTTGCCTCTCATCTTTCTTGTCTGGGTCGTTCTTGGATGGCTTCAGATCGTAGCGGCCCACACGGGCGGCGGCGAAGGATTTTTCAACGGCCTGCTAGGGGGCGACGCGAGCGGCCCGGCGGAGCCGGTTCCGCCGGGTCTGCTTGAGAATGCTCCATGGACGCTTCTTATTTCCTGATCTCGCTGCTCAACGGGCTGTCGGTCGGCCTGTTGCTGTTCATGCTGGCCTCGGGGCTGACGCTGATCTTCAGCATGATGGGCGTGCTGAACTTCGCCCATGCCAGCTTCTACATGCTGGGCGCCTACGTCGCCTACTCAATCACCCAGATCGTCGGCTTCTGGTGGGGGCTGGTGCTGGCGCCGCCGGTCGTCGGCCTGATGGGTGCGGCCTTCGAGCGCTACGCGCTGCGGCGTGTGCACAAGTTCGGCCATGTGCCAGAACTGCTGATCACCTTCGGCCTCAGCTACATCGTGCTGGAACTGGTGCAACTGGTCTGGGGCCGCCAGGCCCTGAACTTCCAGCCGCCTGAATCGCTGCGCGGCCCGCTGTTCACCATCGTCGACCTGCCGACCGCGCTGTCGCTGGCCTGGGGCGCGCCGCCCGAGGTCTGCAAAAGCGTGGCCGGTGCCGTCTGCACGCAGTTCCCGGCCTTCCGCGCCTTCGGCATGGGCATCGCCGTGGCGATGCTGGTGGCCGTGTGGCTGCTGCTGACCCGCACCCGCATCGGCCTCGTCATCCAGGCGGCGCTGACACACCCCGAGATGGCCGAATCGCTGGGCCACAACGTGCCGCGTGTGTTCATGCTGGTGTTCGGCGGCGGCACGGCGCTGGCAGCGCTGGCCGGTGTGATTGGCGGGGCGCTGCGGGTCACCGAGCCGGCGATGGCACTGGCCGTCGGCGCTGTGGTGTTTGCCGTCATCGTCATCGGCGGCATGGGTTCGCTGGCCGGGGCTTTTGTCGCGTCGGTGCTGCTCGGTGTGCTGGACTCGTTTGCCGTCGGCAGCGACAAGTCGATGCTCGACCTGTTCCGCGTGCTCAGCCTGAATCTCGGCCCCGAGAGTTTCGGCTACGCGGTGTGGAGTGTGAAGATCAGCCAGGTGGCGGCCATCTTGCCCTACCTGCTGCTGGTGCTGATCCTGATCTTCCGGCCCAAGGGCCTTTTTGGCACCCGCGAGGGTTGACCCGGCGATGGCACACATCCACGAGGGCCGCGCCCACTACCACTTCAAGCCCCACAACGTCGGGCGCTGGATCGTCTGGGGCGTCTACGCGCTGCTGCTGGTGATTGCGCCGCTGCTGTTCAAGAGCAGCCTGTCGCTGACCATGCTGTCGCAGATGGGCATCGGCATCATCGCCTGCCTGGCCTTCAACATGCTGCTCGGCCAGGGTGGCATGTTGAGTTTTGGCCACGCCGTCTACTCCGGCCTCGGTTCGTTTTTTGCGATCCACGCGCTGAACTGGGTGGCGGCCGGCAAGCTGGCGCTGCCGGTGAGCCTGCTGCCTCTGATCGGCGGCCTGGCCGGCCTGGGCTTCGCCGTTCTGCTGGGCTACGTGACGACGAAGAAAGCGGGCACGCCGTTTGCAATGATCACGCTCGGTGTCGGTGAACTCGTCGCCGCGATGGCGCTGATGTTCCCCGGCTTCTTCGGCGGCGAAGGTGGCATCAGCGGCAACCGCGTCGTCGGCCAGCCGGTGGCGGGCATCAGCTTCGGTCCGCAGATGCAGCTGTACTACCTGATCGCGCTGTACTGTTTTGTCTGCACCGGGCTGATGTTCGCGTTCACGCGCACGCCGCTGGGCCGCATGTTGAACGCGGTGCGCGACAACCCCGAACGTGTGGAGTTCATCGGCTACAGCACGCAGCGGGTGCGTTACCTGGCCTTCATGGCCAGCGGCCTGTTCATGGGCATCGCCGGGGGCCTGAGCGCGCTGAACTTCGAGATCGTCACCGCCGAGGTCGTCGGCGCCACACGCTCGGGCGCCTACCTGCTGTTCACCTTCCTCGGCGGCGCGGTGTTTTTCTTCGGCCCCATCATCGGCGCCGTGCTGATGGTGCTGGCCGGTGTGCTGCTGTCCGAGCTGACCCAGGCCTGGCTGTTGTACCTGGGCCTGGTCTTCCTGTTCATGGTGATGTACGCACCCGGCGGCATCTCCAGCCTGATCATGATGAACCTGCGGCTGGCTGCCTTCGGCAAGCTGCGCCGTCTGTGGACCAGCTACCTGGCGCTGGGTGGCCTGGCCTTCGTGATGCTGGCGGGCGCCGGCGCGATGATCGAGATGGTCTACCACCTGCAGCTGAACGAGGCGCTGGGCCCGCAGCTGAAGTTCATGGGCGCCAGCCTCAACGCCAAGGCCTTCGACAGCTGGTTCGGCGCCGTGCTGGTGCTGGCCACGGGCGCGGCGCTGTTCGAGCTGACACGCCGCCACTTCGTGCACCAGTGGGACGAAACCCAGGGTGAGATCGAAAAAGAGATCAAACGCCGGGAGGCGCTGTGACAGGCCCCCAAGACGCTTCGCGTCGCCCCCCCGAGGGGGAGCGCTTGCGGCCGGGAAACCCGTCCGCAAGCAGCTACGCCATCGAACTGCGCGATGTGCGCAAGAGCTTCGGCAAGACCGAGATCATCCGCGGCGCCAGCCTGGCGGTGAATGCCGGCGAGCGTGTGGCCATCATCGGCCCCAACGGCGCCGGCAAGAGCACACTCTTCAACCTGATCAGCGGGCGCTTCGGCATCAGCTCGGGCGACATCCTGCTGAACGGCCAGAGCATCGCGGGCCTGAGCCCCTTCGACATCAACCGCCGTGGCCTGTCGCGCAGCTTCCAGGTCAGCAACCTGTTCACGCGGCTGTCGGTGTTCGAGAACATCCGCTGCGCCGTGCTGTGGAGCATGGGCTACAAGTATTCGTTCTGGCGTTTCCTGGCCGACATGCGCGACGCCAACGACCGCACCGAAGACGTGCTGAAGATGATCAAGCTCGACAAGCGCCGTGACGTGCTGGCGACGAACCTCACCTACGCCGAGCAGCGGGCGCTGGAGATCGGCATCACCATCGCCGGCGGTTCCAACGTCATCCTGCTCGACGAGCCGACGGCCGGCATGAGCAAGAGCGAGACGGCGCGTTTCGTGAACCTGATCCGCGAGATCACCGTCGGCAAGACGCTGCTGACGGTGGAGCACGACATGGGCGTGGTCTTCGGCCTGGCCGACAAGATCGCCGTGCTGGTCTACGGCGAGGTCATCGCCTTCGACGAGCCGGCGGCGGTGCGCGCCAACCAGCGTGTGCAGGAAGCTTATCTCGGCAGCGTGCTGGCGGATGCCCAGGCCGCTGCGGCCGGGCACTGAGGCGCACGATGCTGAAGCTCTCCAACGTGCACGCCTTCTACGGCAAGAGCCATGTGCTGCATGGCGTGAACTTCGAGGTCGGCAGCGGCGAGATCGTGGCGCTGCTGGGCCGCAACGGCTCGGGCCGCTCGACGACGGTGAAGACCATCATGGGCCTGGTGGACGGCAGCGGTTCGATCCGCTGGCGCGACCAGGAAGTGCTGGGCAGGAAGGCCTTCGAGATCGCGCACACCGGCATCGGCTACGTGCCCGAGAACCGCGACATCTTCCCCAATCTCACGGTGCACCAGAACCTGCTGCTGGGCCAGAAGTCCGGCCAGAAGGGCGGGCGCTGGGGCTTCGACGACATGTACGGCATGTTCCCGCGGCTGAAGGAACGCCAGCACACCGAGGCCGGTGTGCTGTCGGGTGGCGAGCAGCAGATGCTGACGCTGTGCCGCACGCTGATGGGCGACCCCGACCTGATCATGATCGACGAGCCCACCGAGGGCCTGGCGCCGAAGATCGTCGAACTCGTCGCCGACTACCTGCGGGAGCTGAAGCGCCGCGGCATCGGCGTGCTGCTGGTCGAGCAGAAGCTGACGATTGCGCTGGAAGTGTCCGAACGCTGCCTGGTCATGGGCCATGGCCAGATCGTCTTCGAAGGCACACCGACCGAGCTGCGCGCCAACGCCTACATCCGCAAGGAGTGGCTGGAGGTCTAAGCCCAAGCGGGGAAACCCGCTGGCCCCGGCCGTGCCCGCGCGCCACCATCGCACCACGGGTTTGTCCTAGGGCTGCCGGCGCCTTGTCGCCGCTGGGACACCGGCCTGTTGCCGGACAAACCTAGAATCGAACGATCGTTCCTTTTTTGACCCGGGAGACCCTCGCCATGGGCGCCACCTACGCACTGCAAGGCCGTGTTGCCGTCATCACGCTGGACAACCCGCCGGTCAACGGCCTGGGCTACGACACCAGGCGCGACTTCAGCGCCGGCATCGAGCGTGCACTCGCTGATGCCGCCGTCGACGCCATCGTCATCACCGGCGCCGGCAAGGCCTTTTCGGGCGGCGCCGACATCAAGGAGTTCGGCACGCCCAAGGCGGTGGCCGAGCCCAACCTGCTGGCGCTGATCCGCCAGCTCGACGAAGCGACGAAGCCGGTGGTCGCGGCCATCCACAGCGTCTGCATGGGCGGCGGGCTGGAGCTGTCGCTGGGCGCGCACTACCGCGTCGCGGCGCCGGGCACGAATGTCGCGTTGCCCGAAGTGAAGATCGGCCTCATCCCCGGCGCCGGCGGCACGCAGCGCCTGCCGCGGGTGCTGGGTGTGGAAACGGCGCTGAACATGATCGTCAGCGGCGAACCGGTGAAGAGCGAACTGCTGGCCAGCCTGCCGGGCCAGAAGCTGTTCGACAAGATCATCGATGGCAACCTGCTCGAAGGTGCCGTGGCCTTTGCGACCGAGGTGGCCGGCAAGCGCCCGCTGCCGCGTGTGCGCGACCTGAAGTGCAGCCACCCGAACGCCGACGCCTACTTCCAGTTCGCGCGCAACATGGTCAAGGGCATGGCGAAGAACTTCCCGGCGCCGGCCAAGTGTGTGGATGCGGTGGAGGCCGCAACGCAGAAGAAGTTCGACGACGGCATGGTCTATGAGCGCGAGATCTTCACCGCGCTGATGTTCACGCCCGAATGCAAGGCCCTGCGCCATGCCTTCTTCGCCGAACGTGCGGCCAGCAAGATCCCCGACGTGCCCGAGGACACGCCGCAGCGCAAGATCGAGTCGCTGGCCGTCATCGGCGCCGGCACCATGGGCGGCGGCATCACGATGAACTTCCTGAACGCCGGCATCCCGGTGACGATGCTGGAGACGAAGCAGGAAGCACTGGACCGTGGTGTCGCGACGATCCGCAAGAACTACGAAGCCCAGGTCAAGAAGGGCAAGTTGAAGCAGGACAAGTACGACGCCCGCATGGCGCTGCTGCGCACGACGCTGAACTACGCCGACATCGCGCAGGCCGACATGGTCATCGAAGCGGTGTTCGAAGAGATGGGCGTGAAGGAAAAGGTGTTCAAGACGCTGGACGAGGTGATGAAGCCCGGCGCCATCCTGGCGTCGAACACCTCGACGCTGGATGTGGACCAGATCGCCGCGTTCACGAAGCGCCCGCAGGACGTCATCGGCACGCACTTCTTCAGCCCGGCCAACGTGATGAAGCTGCTGGAGGTGGTGCGCGGCAAGGCCACGGCCAAGGACGTGCTGGCCACCGTGATGGCCATCGGCAAGAAGATCAAGAAGACGGCGGTGGTGTCCGGCGTCTGCGACGGCTTCATCGGCAACCGCATGATCGAGCAGTACAGCCGCCAGGCCGGTTTCCTGCTGGAAGAAGGTGCCACGCCGCAGCAGGTGGACAAGGCGGTCGAGAAGTTCGGTTTTGCGATGGGCCCGTTCCGCATGGGCGACCTGGCCGGCAACGACATCGGCTGGGCCATCCGCAAGCGCCGCTACCTCGAAAAGCCGGGCATGCGCTACAGCAAGACCGCCGACCTGCTGTGTGAACTGGGCCGCTATGGCCAGAAAACCGGCGCTGGCTGGTACGACTACCAGGCGGGCAAACGGGATGCCATCCCCTCGGCCGTGGTCGACAAGATGATCGAGGACCACCGCGCGGCGCTGGGCATCACGCCGCGCAAGATCGGCGACGACGAGATCGTGCACCGCCTGGTTTTCGCCCTGGTCAACGAAGGCGCGAAGATCGTCGAGGAAGGCATTGCCAGCAAGGCCAGCGACATCGACATGGTCTACCTCACCGGCTACGGCTTCCCGCTGCACCGCGGCGGCCCCATGTGTTATGCCGACACGGTGGGCCTCTTCAACGTCGTGCAGACGATGAAGAAGTTCGCTGCCAACCCGCTGGACGACGCCAGTTTCTGGCAACCGGCGCCGCTGCTGGCCAGGCTGGCCGCCGAAGGCAAGAGCTTCAGCTGACGCGCCGATGATCAAGCGCCTCGTTCTGGGCCTGCTGGCCCTGCTGCTGGTGCTGGCGGCCGTGCTGGTGGCGAACACGCTGCGCCAGGGCTCGCGCCAGGTGCAGGTGGCGCCCCTGGCCAAGCTGCCCGTGGACACGGCGGCCGTCGCGCAGTCCATGGCGCAGGCCGTGCGCGCCAAGACCGTCAGCGGCCTGCTCGACCCCGCCAACACCGCCGCCGAGTTCGACGCGCTGCATGCCTGGCTGCGCAGCCGCTATCCGCTGGTGCACGAGAAGCTGCAGCGTGAAGTGGTCGGCGGCCACAGCCTGCTGTTCACCTGGAAGGGCAGCGACGCCCAGGCCAAGCCCTTTGCGCTGCTGGCGCACCAGGACGTGGTGCCGATCGCGCCGGGCACCGAGGCGTTGTGGAAGAAGCCGCCGTTTGCCGGTGTCGTCGAAGACGGTTATGTCTGGGGCCGCGGCACGCTGGACGACAAGAGCAATCTCGTCACCCAGCTCGAGGCCGTGGAGCTGCTGCTGAAGGCCGGTTTCCAGCCGCGGCGCACGCTGTACCTGGTGTATGGCCACGACGAAGAGGTCGGCGGCCGGCAAGGTGTGGTGAAGATCGTCGAACTGCTGCAGCAGCGGGGTGTGAAGCTGGACTTCGTGCTCGACGAGGGCCTGGCCGTCACCGAAGGCATCCTGCCCGGCGTGAAGCAGCCGCTGGCGCTGATCGCACTGGCTGAAAAGGGCTCGGTGTCGCTGAAGCTCACGGCCACCGCGCCGCCAGGCCATTCGTCGACGCCGCCGGCCGCCGGCAACAGCGCCATCGGCATGTTGTCCGCGGCGCTGGCCAGGCTGGACGGCAAGCCCATGCCCGGTGGCATCCAGGGTGCGGCCGCCGAGATGTTCGCCGCCGTGGCACCCGAACTGCCGTTTGGCCAGCGCCTGGCGATGTCCAACCTGTGGCTGCTGCGGCCGCTGGTGGAAGGCATGCTGTCCAAGGGCGGTGGTGCCACCAACGCGATGCTGCGCACGACCACCGCGATGACCATCCTCAACGCCGGCAACAAGGAAAACGTGCTGCCCGGCCGCGCCGAGGCCGTGGTGAACTTCCGCATCCTGCCCGGCGACACGGCGGCCTCGGTGGCGGCGCATGTGAAGCGCGTCATCGCCGACGAGCGCATCGAAGTCGCGCCGCTGGGTGTGGCCTTCGAGCCGTCCAAGCTCTCGTCGTCGCAGTCGGCGCCGTTCCAGCTGATCGAACGCACGGTGCGCGAGGTGTTCCCCGACAGCATGGTGGCGCCGGGGCTGATGCTCGCGGCCTCCGATGCGCGCCACTTCGATGGCATCGCCGAGCACAGCTACCGTTTCATGCCCATCCGCTTCCAGCCCCAGGACCTGCAGCGTGTGCACGGCACCGACGAGCGCATCGCCGTCGAGCAGCTGGCCGACATGGTCCGCTTCTACCATCGGCTGCTGACGCAGTCCGCTTCCTGACACCTCCAGCCACAGGACTCCTGCCATGAGCCAAGCCGTCATCGTCTCCACCGCCCGCACGCCCCTGGCCAAGAGCTGGAAGGGTGCTTTCAACATGACCCACGGCGCCACGCTGGGCGGTTTTGCGGTGAAGGCGGCCGTCGAACGCGCCGGCATAGCCCCCGGTGCCGTCGAAGACGTGCTGATGGGCTGCGCCAACCCCGAGGGCGCGACCGGCATGAACATCGCGCGCCAGATCGCGCTGAAGGCCGGCCTGCCGATCACCGCCGGCGGCGTGACGGTCAACCGCTTCTGCAGCAGCGGCCTGCAGACCATCGCGATGGCGGCGCAGCGCATCATCGCCGGCGAGGGGGACGTCTATGTCGCCGGTGGCGTGGAGAGCATCTCCTGCGTGCAGCAGGAGATGAACCAGCACATGCTGATCGACCCGGCGCTGAAGGCGATGAAGCCCGAGATCTACTGGAGCATGCTGCAGACGGCCGAGCAGGTGGCCAAGCGCTACAACGTGGCCAAGCAGCGCATGGACGAATACGGTGCCGCCAGCCAGCAGAAGGCCTGTGCCGCGCAGGAGAAGGGCTTGTTCGACGCCGAACTGGTGGCCTGCACCGTCACCGCCGGCGTTGCCGATGCCACGCTGGGCCTGCGCAGCAAGGAAGTGACGATCAAGGCCGACGAAGGCCTGCGCCCGGGCACCACCTACGAAGGCATCCAGGGCATCCGCCCGGCCTTGCCCGGCGGCGTCATCACCGCCGGCAACGCCAGCCAGTTCAGCGACGGCGCCGGCGCCTGCGTCGTCGTCAGCGACAGCTACGCGCAGCAGAAGGGCCTGAAGCCGCTGGGCCGTTTCCTCGGCTTCGCGGTGGCAGGCTGCGAGCCCGACGAAATGGGCATCGGCCCGGTGTTCGCCGTGCCCAAGGTGCTGAAGCGCCTGGGCCTGACGGTGGCCGACATCGACCTCTGGGAACTGAACGAAGCCTTTGCCGTGCAGGTGCTGTACTGCGCCGACACGCTGGGCATTCCGATGGACCGCCTGAACGTCAACGGCGGCGCCATCGCCATCGGCCACCCCTATGGCGTCAGCGGCCAGCGCCTGACCGGCCATGCGCTGATCGAAGGCAAGCGCCGCGGCGCGAAAAAGGTCTGCGTGACCATGTGCATCGGCGGCGGCATGGGCGCTGCAGGCGTGTTCGAAGTGCTCTGACGATGGACGCGCTGCGCACGCCCGACGCGCGCTTTGCCGCGCTGCCGGGCTACCCCTGGCCGCCGCAGTATCTGCAGCACCAGGGGCTGCGTGTGCACCACCTGGACGAAGGCCCGCGCGGCGCCGCCGTCACAGCACTGCTGCTGCACGGCAACCCGAGCTGGAGCTATCTGTACCGGCACATGATCCCGGTGTTTCTGGGTGCCGGGCTGCGGGTCGTGGCACCCGACCTCATCGGCTTCGGCCGTTCCGACAAACCCGGCACCGAAGCCGCGCACAGCTTCGCTTTCCACCGCGGCATGCTGCTGGACTTCGTCGAGCAGCTGGACCTGCAGAACGTCCTGCTTGTCGTGCAGGACTGGGGCGGCCTGCTGGGCCTGACGCTGCCGATGGCCGCACCGCAGCGCTACACGAGGCTGCTGGTGATGAACACCGGCTTGCCGACCGGGCAGGTGACCGAGGGCTTCCGCCAGTGGCGCAGCTACTCGAACAGCCAGCCCGACCTGGCGGTGGGCAAGCTGATCCGCCGCGGCAAGCCGGCCATGCCGGAGGCCGAGGCTGCGGCCTACGACGCACCGTTCCCCGATGCGAGTTACAAGGCTGCGCTGCGCGCCTTCCCGGACCTCGTCCCCGACGGCGACGGCGCGCCCGGTGCCGCCGAGGGCCGCGCCGCGCAGGTGTTCTGGCGCAGCCAATGGCAGGGCCGGAGTTTCATGGCCATCGGCATGCAGGACCCGGTGCTGGGCCCGCCGCTGATGCGCGCACTGCGTGACAACATCCGTGGCTGCCCGCCGCCGCTGGAGGTGGCCGAGGGCGGCCACTTCGTGCAGGAATGGGGTGGCCCCATCGCCACGGCGGCGCTGCGGCACTTTGGACTGCTGGGGGAGTGACACGATGGCCATCGACCTGAACGCCTTGCGCGGCTTCTTCAAGTTGTCGCCCTTCATGGTCGACCTCGGTGTCGAGCCGGTGGCGGTGGCCGACGGCAAGGTGACGACGGTGCTGCAGATCACGTCGCGCCACCTGCAGCACACCGGCCAGGTGCATGCCGGTGTCTCGGCGGCGATGGCCGACCACACGATGGGCGCCGCGGCGCAGACGCTGGCGCCCGAAGGTTTCTGGGTGCTGACCGCGGAGCTGAAAACCAGCCTGCTGCGCGCCGGCAAGGGCGACCGCCTGATCTGCGAAGCCCGTGTCATCAAGGCCGGGCGCCAGCTCAGTTTCACCGAGGCCGAGGTGCACTGCGTGCGCGACGGCCAGCGCAGCCTGGTCGTCAAGGCCTCGGCGACGATGGCCATCGTGGCCCAGGCCTGAACCGCACACCACAGCGATGAGAGACACCCTCGACTTCCTGCTGCACGACTGGCTGGACGTGGCCACGCTGCTGCAGCGCCCGCGTTTCGCCGAACATTCCGCCGAAACCTTCGGCTCGGTGCTGGACACCTGCGAACGCATCGCACGCGAGAAGTTCGCGCCCTTCAACCGCCTGTCGGACACGCAGGAACCGCACTTCGACGGCGAACGCGTGCATCTGCCTGCCAGCACCCATGCGGCGATGGCGGCCTATGTCGAATCCGGCATGCTGGCCGCGGCGCAGGACTACGAGATCGGCGGCCTGCAACTGCCCTGTGTCATCGAGATGGCGGCCAACGCCTTCTTCAGCAAGGCCAGCGTCGCGATGGGCGGCTACGCGATGCTGACCAGCGGCAACGCCAGCCTGCTGATGGCCCATGGCTCGCCGCTGCAGCAAACGGTGTTTGCGAAGAACCTGTTTGCCGGCCGCTGGTTCGGCACCATGTGCCTCAGCGAACCGCAGGCGGGCTCGTCGCTGTCCGACGTGGCGACACGGGCCACCATCGACGGCGACGACGCGAACCTCGATCCAATGGGCCCCCGCTACCGGCTGAAGGGCAACAAGATGTGGATCTCGGCCGGCGAGCACGAGATCACCGAGAACATCGTGCACCTGGTGCTGGCCAAGATCCCGGGGCCGGACGGCAAGACCGTGGCCGGCACCAAGGGCATCTCGCTGTTCATCGTGCCGAAGCAGCTGGTCGACACCGAAGGCCGGTTGACCGGCGAACGCAACGACGTGGCCCTGGCCGGCCTGAACCACAAGCTGGGCTACCGCGGCACGACGAACACGCTGCTCAACTTCGGCGAAGGCAAGTTCACTGTGCGCGACGGCCCCGGCGCCATCGGCTACCTGGTCGGTGAACCGGGCCAGGGCCTGCGCTGCATGTTCCACATGATGAACGAGGCGCGCATCGGCGTCGGCCTGGGCGCCGTGATGCTGGGCTATGCCGGCTACGAAGCCAGCCTGGACTACGCCAAGCAGCGGCCCCAGGGCCGCGGCATGGGGCCGGCGGGCAAGGACGCGTCCCGGCCCCAAGTGCCCATCGTGCAGCATGCCGACGTCAAGCGCATGCTGCTGGCGCAGAAGGCCTATGTCGAAGGCGGGCTGGCGCTGGAGCTGTACTGCGCACGCCTGGTCGACGAGCTGGCCACCGGCGAAGAGGCCGCGCGGCACGAGGCGCACACGCTGCTGGAGGTGCTGACGCCGATTGCCAAGAGCTGGCCCAGCGAATGGTGTCTGGAGGCCAACTCGCTGGCCATCCAGGTGCACGGCGGTTATGGCTACACCCGCGACTTCATGGTCGAGCAGTACTGGCGCGACAACCGCCTGAACATGATCCACGAAGGCACACACGGCATCCAGGGCCTGGACCTGCTGGGCCGCAAGGTGGTGATGGATGGCGGCGCCGGCCTGAAGCTGCTGGCCACGCGCATCAGTGCCACCATCGAACGTGCCGGCCAGGTGGCCGGTCTGGCCGAGCCGGGCAACGCCCTGGCCGCTGCCTTGCAGCGCCTGGGCGCGGCCACGAAATCGGCCTGGGCCACCGGCCAGCCCGAGGAAGCGCTGGCCAATGCCACGCCGTATCTGCAGGCCTTCGGCCATGTGGTGCTGGCCTGGTTGTGGCTGGACGTGGCGCTGGCCGCGGCCCGCAGCAACTCGCCGCTGCAGCCGGGCAAGCTCGCGGCCATGCGCTACTTCTACGCCTACGAGCTGCCGAAGATCGACGCCTGGCTGGGTGTGGTCGCGCGTCGCGAAGCGGTGTGCCGCGAGATGCAGGAACAGTGGTTCTGACGATGGCGCCCAAGCAGCTCGAAACCCTGGCCTGGGTGCTGATCTACGGCGGCCTGCTGTCGCTGAGCCTGGGCATCTTCGTGCAGCGCCTGCACGACCCCATCGGCTGGACGCTGGCCGTCGCCGGCGGCGTGGCCGCCGCGGCCGGCGTTGTTCTCATCTGGGTCCGTTCGCGTTTGCCGCGCTGAACAGGCCTGTTTCCCACCCACAAGGACACACCCATGAGCACTTCCGTGCAGCAGCTTTTTGACCTCCGTGGCAAGACCGCCCTCGTCACCGGCGGCTCGCGTGGCCTGGGCCTGCAGATCGCCGAGGCGCTGGGCGAAGCCGGCGCGAAGATCATGCTCAGCTCGCGCAAGGCCGGCGACCTGGAAGAGGCCGCGGCCCACTTGCAGGCCAAGGGCATCGACACCCGCTGGATCGCCGGCGACGCCAGCAACCCGGCCGATGTGGCCAAGGTGGTGGACGAGACGATGCAGCGCCTGGGCCGCATCGACATCCTCGTCAACAACGCCGGCGCCACCTGGGGCGCGCCGGCCGAAGAGCATCCGCTGGAAGCCTGGGACAAGGTGATGAACCTGAACGTGCGCAGCCTGTTCCTGTTTGCGCAGGCGGTGGCCAAGGCCAGCATGATCCCGAACAAGGGCGGCCGCATCATCAACATCGCGTCGATCGCCGGCCTGGGCGGCAGCCTGGAGATGAAGTTCATCGCCTACGGCACCAGCAAGGGCGCGGTGGTCAACTTCACGCGCACGCTGGCTGGCGAGTGGGGGCCGCATGGCATCACCGTCAACGCGCTGGCGCCGGGCTTTTTCCCCAGCAAGATGACGGCCGGTGTGCTGAAGACCTTCGGCACCGACAAACTCGCCGCGGCCGCACCGCTGCGCCGCATCGGCGACGACGACGACCTGAAGGGCGCGGCCCTGCTGTTTGCGTCGGCCGCCGGCAAACACATCACCGGGCAGATCCTGGCGGTGGACGGCGGCGTCAGTGCGGTGCATGCGGGATGAGCGGGCAGCCGCCGCGCAAGCTCGCGTTCCCGATCCGCATTCCCTTCGTCGAAGAACTCGGGCTCGAGCTCTGGGGCTTTGGCGGTGGCCATGCCGAGTTGCGTGTGGACCTGGCCGCAGCCCACCTGAACAGCTGGGAGGTGGCGCACGGCGGTGTGCTGATGACGATGCTGGACGTGGCCATGGCCCATGCCGCACGCAGCGTGAACCAGCACCTGCCCGACCGCGGCCCCGGCGTGGCGACGATCGAGATGAAAACCAGCTTCATGCGGCCGGCCGAGGGTGAACTGCGCGCCCTGGGCAAGCTGCTGCACAAGACGACGACGATGGCCTTCACCGAAGGCACGGTGCTCGATGGCCAGGGGCGCATTTGCGCCCATGCCACCGGCACCTTCAAGTACCTGCGCGCACTGCCGACCAACGGCCGCATGGCCAAGCAGTTGCGGCGCGATGACCCCACGGAGACAACACCATGAGCTTCAGCAACCAGCAAGTGGTCCTGGCCTCGCGCCCGGACGGTGAACCCACGCCCGCCAACTTCCGCACCGTCGAGCTGCCGGTGCCCGAACTGCAGGACGGCCAGGTGCTGGTGCGCCACCACTACCTGAGCCTGGACCCCTACATGCGCGGCCGCATGAGCGAGAACAAGAGCTACGCGCAGCCGCAGCCGCTGGACAAGGTGATGCTGGGCGGCACCGTCGGCGAGGTGGTGGCCTCGCGGCACGCGAACTACGCCGTCGGCGACAAGGTCGTCGGCATGGGCGGCTGGCAGCTGTATGCGGTGGTCGACGCCACACAGGCCGGTGTGCTGCGCAAGGTCGACACCACGCATGTGCCGCTGGCGGCCTACCTGGGGGCTGTCGGCATGCCCGGCGTCACGGCCTGGTACGGGCTGGTGAAGATCATCGAACCCAAGGCCGGCGAAACCGTGGTCGTCAGCGCCGCCAGCGGTGCCGTCGGCAGCGCCGTGGGCCAGCTGGCCAAGGCGCGTGGCTGCCGTGCCGTCGGCATTGCCGGCGGTGACGACAAATGCCGCTACGTCACCGAGGAACTGGGTTTCGACGCGTGCATCGACTACAAGCAGCATGCGACTGCGGCTTCGTTGTCGGCGGCGCTGAAGGACGCGGCGCCCAAGGGCATCGACGGCTACTTCGAAAACGTCGGCGGCATGGTGCTGGACGCCGTGCTCGACAACATGAATGCCTTCGGCCGCGTTGCGCTGTGCGGCATGATCGCCGGCTACAACAGCAAGTCGGCGCCGCTGGCCCAGCCGCAGCTGCTGCTGACGCAGCGCCTGAAGCTGCAGGGTTTCATCGTCAGCGAACACATGCAGCACTGGCCCGAGGCGCTGAAGGAGCTGGGCATGGCGGTGGCCACCGGCAAGCTGAAGTACCGCGAAAGCATTGCCGACGGCCTGGCCGCCGCGCCCGAGGCGTTCATCGGGCTGCTGAAGGGCCGCAACTTCGGCAAGCAGTTGGTGAAGTTGGCGTGACTCTGGCCCCCAAGACGCCTGCGGCGTTGGCCCCCCAGGGGGGCGTGTTCGCCTTGGGGCGGCCCGGCGGCGAACTGCACTGGACCTGGAGCCGCTTCGCCGAGCTCGGCGTGGACAACCTCTACGACGCGCTGGCGCTGCGCTGCAAGGTCTTTGTTCTCGAGCAGGGGCCGTATCTCGACCCGGACGGCGTCGACCGCCAGAGCTGGCACCTGCTGGGGCGCGATGCCGGTGGGGTGCTGCAGGCCTATCTGCGGGTGGTCGACCCTGGCGTGAAGTACGGCGAACCGTCGCTGGGCCGTGTCATCACCTCGGCCGAGGCACGGGGCACCGGTCTGGGCCGGCAACTCGTCGGCGAAGGTGTGCGGCGCTGCGGGGTCGCCTGGCCGGGGCAGGGCATCCGCATCAGCGCGCAGGCCCACCTGGCGAAGTTCTATGGCGAGTTCGGTTTTGCCAGCGTCGGCGAAGCCTATCTCGAGGACAACATTCCCCACGTGGAGATGGCGAGGCCGGCATGAACGTCCGCACGCACGAAGTCTTCAACCAGGCCACGCCCTTCGAGGGCGCGAACCTGTGGCGCATCAACCGCCCGCTGCGCGACGCGCTGCGTTTCCACGCGCCGCAGCTCGACACCACGGCGCTGGACCACCTGGGTGCCGAAGCCGGTTCGGCTGCGATGCTGGCGCATGCGCGCCTGGCCAACACCCATGCCCCGCTGCTGCACACACACGACCGCTTCGGCCACCGTGTGGATCAGGTCGAGTTCCACCCCAGCTACCACGCCTTGCTGGGCAGCGCACTCGCCCATGGTCTGCATGGCACACCGTGGTCGCGTGGCGCCGGCGGCCATCTGGAACGCGCAGCGGGTTTCATGCTGTTCACCGAAGCCGAACCCTCGGTGCTGTGCCCGGTGTCGATGAGTTATGCGGTGACGCCGGCCTTGCGTGCCAACAGCGCGCTGGCGGCCGACTGGCTGCCGCGCCTGGCGGCCACGCTGTACGACGCGCGCTTCGTGCCGGTGTCGCAGAAGACGGCGGTGACCATGGGCATGGGCATGACCGAGAAGCAGGGCGGCTCGGACGTGCGCGCCAACACCACACGCGCCGTGCGCGACGGCCAGGACGGCTGGGGCGAACGCTGGCGCATCACCGGCCACAAGTGGTTCTTCTCGGCGCCGATGTGCGACGCCTTCCTGGTGCTGGCCCAGACCTCGGCGCAGCCCTCGGGCCTGAGCTGTTTTTTCCTGCCGCGGCTGCTGCCCGACGGCAGCGTCAACGGCATCGCCGTGCAGCGGCTGAAGCACAAGCTGGGCAACCACGCCAACGCCAGCAGCGAGGTGGAGTTCCACGGCGCCGCGGCCTGGCTGGTCGGCGAGGTCGGCCGTGGTGTGCCGCAGATCCTGGCGATGGGCGCGCTGACGCGGCTGGACTGCGCGCTCGGCACCGCCGGGCTGATGCGCCAGGCCCTGTCGCTGGCCTTGCACCACACGGCCGGACGCCGTGCGTTCGGCAAGCCGCTGATCGGCCAGCCGCTGATGAAAAACGTGCTTGCCGACCTGGCGCTGGAAAGTGAAGCCGCCACCGCGCTGGCGCTGCGGCTGGCCGCAGCGGTGGACCGCACCGAGAACGGCAGCGAGAGCGGCAGCGACGCGCACGAAGCCGTCATGCGCCGCTTGCTGACGCCGGTGGCCAAGTTCTGGGTCTGCAAACGCGGCAGCCACTTTGCGCAGGAGGCGATGGAGTGCCTGGGCGGCAACGGCTACGTCGAGGCTGCAGGCGAAGGTGTGATGGCGCGCATCTACCGCGAGATGCCGCTGAACAGCATCTGGGAAGGTGCCGGCAACATCATGGCGCTGGACCTGCTGCGTGCCTTGCGTGGTGCCCAGGTGGCCGAAGCGCTGGTGCACGAGATGGCACCGGCGCGCGGCCGCCATGCGGCGCTGGACCGTGCACTGGCGCGTGTGCTCGACGCCGTGGACGGCAGCGTCGACGAGGCCCAGGCCCGCGGGCTGGCGCGTGAACTCGCCTTGCTGCTGCAGGCCGGGCAACTGGCGCGCCATGCACCGGGCTTCGTCTTCGATGCCTTCTGCCGTTCACGCTTCGAGGCCGCAGCCGATGTCTTCGGCCTGCTGCCGGCCGGCACCGATCTCGATGCCTTGATCGCCCGCGCGATGCCCGAGGAGGCCACCGCATGAACAACAACGACGAGCTGATCCTGCACCACTACGAGGGTTCGCCGTTCTCCGAGAAGCTGCGGCTGATCCTGGGCTTCAAGGGCCTGGCCTGGCGCTCGGTGAGGGTGCCGGTGATCCTGCCCAAGCCCGACGTCGTTGCGCTGACCGGCGGCTACCGCAAGACGCCGTTTCTGCAGATCGGCGCCGACATCTATTGCGACACGGCCTTGATGGCGCGTGTGCTCGAAGCCCGGCAACCGGCGCCGACGCTGTTCCCGGCCACGGCAGCACTGGCGCCGCTGCTGGCGCAATGGGCCGACAGCAGCCTGTTCTGGACCATCATCCCCTACACGATGCAGCCGGCCGGCATGGCCAGCGTGTTCGCCGGCGTGCCGCCCGAAGTCATCAAGGCCTTCGCCGCCGACCGTGCGCCTTTCACCGCCGGCATGAAACGCCAGACGGTGGCCGATGCCACGGCCAAGCTCGTGGCCGACAGCGCCGCGCTCGATGCCCAGCTGGCCGACGGCCGCAGTTTCCTGTTCGGCGACGCACCCAGCATCGCCGACTTCTCGGTGGCGCACTGCGTCTGGTACGTGCACCGTGGCGGCAGCGTCGCGGCACTCTTCGAACGCACACCGCGGCTGCTGGCCTGGTACGGCCGCATGCAGGCGTTTGGCCATGGCCGCCCCACACCGCTGTCCAGCGCCGATGCACTGGCCATCGCAGCCAATGCCGGTGGCCATGCACCAACCGAGGTGCTGCCCGGCCTGGGCTTCGCGGCCGGCCAAGCCGTCACCGTGACACCCACCGACTACGGCTGCGACCCCGTGGCCGGCACGCTGGTCGGCCTGAGCGGCGACACGGTGGTGCTGCGCCGCGACGATGAACGCGCCGGCGTGCTGCATGTGCACTTCCCGCGCACCGGCTTCCAGATCAAACCGCAGGAGACACCCGCATGACGACCCACCCCTGGCATGGCCGCACGGCCGTCATCACCGGCGCCGCGTCGGGTTTCGGGCTGGAGGCCAGCCGCATCGCCGCCGCACGCGGCATGAACGTCGTGATGGCCGACGTGCAGCCCGACGCGCTGGAGCTGTCGGCCAGCGAGATCCGCAGCCTGGGTGCGCAGGTGCTGCCGTTCCGGCTGGACGTGTCCAAGGCGGCCGAGGTCGAAGCCCTGGGCGCGGCCACCGTGCAGCGTTTTGGCGCGCCGCACTTCGTGTTCAACAACGCCGGTGTTGGTGCTGGCGGCCTGATCTGGGAACACACGGCCAAGGACTGGGACTGGGTGGTCGGCGTCAACCTGATGGGCGTGGCCCATGGCATCCGCGTCTTCACGCCGCTGATGCTGGCCGCCGCCGAGGCCGACCCGCAGTACAGCGGCCACGTCGTCAACACCGCCAGCATGGCAGGCTGGCTGAATGCGCCGAACATGGGTGTCTACAACGTCACCAAGAGCGGTGTCGTGTCGATGAGCGAAACGCTGTACCAGGATCTGGCCCTGGTCAGCACCCAGGTGCATGCCCACCTGCTGTCGCCGTTTTTCGTGCCCACCGGCATCCACAAGAGCGAACGCAACCGGCCGGCCGAGTTCGCCGAGCAGGCCGGCAAGCCCACACGCAGCCAGCTGATCGCGCAGGCGATGAGCGACAAGGCCGTCAGCAGCGGCAAGCTCACCGCGGCCCAGGTGGCGCAGTTCGTTTACGACGCGATGGACGACAAGCGCTTCTACGTCTTCAGCCACCCGAAGAGCCTGGCCGGCCTGCAGACCAGGCTGGAAGACGTGATGACGCTGCGCAACCCCACCGACCCGTTCAAGGCCAAGCCCGAGATCGGCGAGCAACTGCGTGCGGCGCTGAAGCAGCAGGGCTGAGGAGGGCCCCCGGCTGGCCCGGCGCGTGCCTGCGTCGGGCTCGGCGAGACCGGCCGGCGCGGGTACAGTGCTGGCCATGCCACCCGCCGTGCCACCGTTTGCCGTCCAGCGCATCGACCACCTGGTGCTGCGCGTGAAAGACCTGGAGCGCGCGATCGTCTTCTACCGCGACCTGCTGGGCGTGGCGGTGGAGAAGCGGCGCGACGACCTGGGGCTGGTGCACCTGCGCGCCGGCGTCTCGATGATCGACCTGGTGGCCGTCGACGGTGCGCTGGGGCGTGCCGGCGGTGCGGCGCCGGGTGCCGAGGCGCGCAATGTCGACCACCTGTGCCTGCGTGTCGAGCCCTTCGACGAAGCTGCCATCCTGGCCCATCTGCAAGCCCGGGGCGTGGCCTGCAGCGGCCGTGCCGAACGCAACTTCGGCGCCGAAGGTGTCGGGCCTTCGCTGTACCTGCAGGACCCCGATGGCAACAGCGTCGAGCTGAAAGGGCCTGCGCTGCCGTGAAGGACTTTGTCGCCGTCATCGGTGCCGGCCCGGCCGGGCTGATGGCGGCCGAGACGCTGCTGGCCGCCGGCCAGGCTGTGCAGGTGTTCGACGCCATGCCCACGGCCGGGCGCAAGTTCCTGCTCGCCGGCATCGGCGGGCTGAACCTCACGCACAGCGAAGCCTTCGAGGCCTTCATCGGTCGTTATGCCGAACGTGCGGCTGCACTCGAACCCTGGCTGCGGGCCTTCGACGCCGATGCGCTGCGCGCCTGGGCTGCAGGCCTGGGGGTGCAGACCTTCGTCGGCAGCTCGGGCCGTGTGTTCCCGGCCGAGATGAAGGCGGCGCCGCTGCTGCGTGCCTGGCTGCAACGCCTGCGCAGCCAGGGCGCGTTGTTCCACCAGCGCCAGCGCTGGCTGGGGTTTGCCGACGGTGCCGGCGATGCCGGCACGGCATTGCGCTTTGCCACGCCGCAGGGCGAGGCCCTGGTGCAGCCGCGTGCCACGGTGCTGGCGCTGGGCGGCGCCAGCTGGCC
>JBASTF010000738.1:0-1874 GCA_049274755.1 Rubrivivax sp.
GCCCGGCATGGGGTGCCGGGCATCGTGCATTTGTTCGGCATCGAGTCGCCCGGGCTCACGTCGTCGCTGGCCCTGGCCGACGATGTGCTGGCATCCGTCACAGGTGCCTCGATGGAATAGCACGATCGTTCTTTTTTGCCGGCACGCCCCGTACAATCCGCCGCGCTGCAACACCGAGAAGACCATGATGAGTCCCCAGGAGATCCTCGACCAGTACGGCCCGCGTGAAGCCATGGAATACGACGTGGTGGTCGTCGGTGCCGGCCCTGCCGGCCTGGCCACCGCGATCCGGCTGAAGCAGCTGAACGCCGAGGTCTCGGTGGTGGTGCTGGAAAAAGGCAGCGAGCCCGGCGCACACACGCTGAGCGGTGCGGTGATGGACCCGCGTGCGATCAACGAGTTGTTCCCCGACTGGAAGGAACGCGGCGCCCCGCTGCTGCAGCCCGTCACCGGTGACGAGGTGCTGTTCCTCGGCAAGGACGATGTGATGCACACGCCCGACTGGCTGGTGCCCGGCTGTTTCCACAACAGCGGCAACTACGTCATCAGCCTGGGCGCGGTGACGAAGTGGCTGGGCGAGCAGGCCGAAGCGCTGGGCGTGGAGATCTTCCCCGGCTTCACCGCGGCCGAGATCCTGTACGACGAACAAGGCGCCGTGCGTGGTGTCGCCACCGGCAACATGGGCGTCGGCAAGGACGGCCAGCCGCACGAAGGCTTCCAGCTCGGCATGGAGCTCGTCGCCAAGTACACGGTGTTCGCTGAAGGTGCACGCGGCCACCTGGGCAAGCAGCTGATCGCGCACTACCGGCTCGACGAAGGCCGCGACCCGCAGAGCTACGCGCTGGGCGTGAAGGAACTCTGGGAAGTGCCGGCCGACAAGGCCCAACCCGGCCTCGTGGTGCACACCGCCGGCTGGCCGATGGACGAGCACACCTACGGCGGCGGCTTCCTCTACCACCTGGAAGGCAACAAGGTCACGCTGGGCTTCGTCACCGGCCTGGACTACCAGAACCCCTGGATCAGCCCTTTCGAGGAGATGCAGCGCTGGAAGACCCACCCGGCCATCCGCGCCCACATCGAAGGTGGCAAGCGCATCGGCTACGGCGCCCGCGCCATCACGGCCGGCGGCCTGCTGTCCCTGCCCAAGCTGGTGTTCCCGGGCGGCTGCCTGGTGGGCTGCGATGCCGGGACACTGAACGCCGCGCGCATCAAGGGCAGCCATGCCGCCATCAAGACCGGCATGCTGGCGGCCGAGGCCATCGTGCCGGCGCTGGCCGGCGGCCGCAGCCACGACGAGCTGGCGGCCTACCCCGAGGCCTTCGACAAGAGCTGGCTGCATGCCGAGCTGAACCAGAGTCGCAACTTCAAGCAGTGGTTCAAGCAGGGCAACACCGTCGGTGCGCTGATGACGGGCATCGAACAGTGGCTGCTGCCCAGGCTGGGCCTGCAAAGCCCGCCCTGGACCATCCACCGCAAGGCCGGCGACCACACGCGGCTGCATGCGGCCTCGCAGGTGGACCGCATCCACTACCCCAAGCCCGACGGCAAGCTGACCTTCGACCGCCTGAGCTCGGTGTTCATCAGCAACACCAACCATGAAGAGAACCAGCCGGCGCACCTGACGCTGAAGGATGCGTCGGTGCCGGTGGCCATCAACCTCGAGACCTACGCCGGCCCCGAAGGCCGCTACTGCCCGGCCGGTGTCTACGAGTTCGTCAACACCGACGGCACCGACAGGCTGGTGATCAACGCGCAGAACTGCGTGCACTGCAAGACCTGCGACATCAAGGACCCGACCCAGAACATCGTCTGGGTCACCCCCGAAGGCGGCGGCGGACCGAACTACGCCGGCATGTGAGCTGGCTCGCACACAC
>JBASTF010000739.1:0-2555 GCA_049274755.1 Rubrivivax sp.
GGCAGCGAGCAGGCGGCGCAGCGAAGCGCGGCCCAGGCCGGGTGTTTCCAGCAGCCGCAGCCAGGCGGCGAAGTCGTCGGCCGCAAGCATGGCGGCCGGCGGCCTCAGGGCTGCGTGAAGCGGTCGCCCGGCTTCACCGGGTCCTTCACGTTCAGGATCAGCGCATAGGACACACGCTCGAAGACGCGGAACACAAACAGCAGGCCATGGCGTTCGTCGGGCAGGCGCATCGCCGTGCGTTCGCCGCCGGTGCGGTCGACCGCCGGTCGGCCAGTGCGCCACAGCGCCAGCACATGGCCACGTTCGACGCCGTCGCGCAGGCCGCGGTTCAGCGCCACGATCTGGTTCTGGCCGGCCGACATCGCGTCGCCATACAGCGAGACGACATGGCCTTCCATCGGCGCGTTCGGCGCATGCGGCACATAGGCCATCAGGTCCTGCTGCGGCACCGGCGACAGGCGGTCGCCGATGTTGGCTTCCATGCGGGTGCTGTTGACCGTGAAGGTCGCCGGCACCACCGGGCTGGCCGCTTCGTCGCCTGGGCGCACGGCTTCGGCGGTGCCGACGTAACGGGCCTCGAAGCCCAGCACCTCGCGTGTCACCGGGTCGCGCAGCGGTGTCGGTTCGCGGAACAAGCGGAAGTCGCGGGCACCACGCAGATCGCCGCGCACATAGGCGGTTTCGCCGCGCGACACCAGCACACGGCCTTCCTGCGTGGCCACGATGCGCGGTGCGGTGTCGAGTTCGTTGCTCTCGAAGACCACGGCCTCGTTGAGGAAGGGGCCGATCAGGCGCAGCGGGATCGACGCGATGGCGCCGTTGTCCAGCACGCCGGCACGCACACGCGGCGACAGCTTCACCGTGTTGCTGGGGTCACCGCTGCCCGACTGCGCCAGGCGCAGCGTGGCGCGGCCGTCGACCTTCACCAGCACCAGCACCTGGCCGGGGAAGATCAGGTGCGGATTGCGGATCTGGTCCAGGTTCATGCCCCACAGCTCGGGCCAGCGCCAGGGGCTGGTGAGGAAGAGCTTGGAGATGTCCCACAGCGTGTCGCCGCGCTGCACCGTGTGCGACTCGGGCGCGTTCGGCGCCAGTTCGGACAGCGGCACGCCGGCCTGGGCGACCTGCTGGGCGGTGCCGCGCTGCTGCGCGCTGATGGGGAAGTTGGGCTCGGCGGCCAGCGCGGCAGAACCGGTGGCCAGCCACAGAGCGGTACAGCCCAGGGCAGCCGCCGCGCTGGCGCTGGAGTTGCCACGACGACGGCGAAGGCTCATAGGACTTTGGTCTCCTGGCAAGGGCGCACCCCGCGAGCGGGTGCCACAATCTTGCCTGACGGGCGGCGAAAATGCTCACTTGGTTTCGCAGATTCTGCCCGTAAACCCTTGATATCGCAACGAAAGTGAGGCCTTCGCGGCCGGCCCGTGCTGCCCGTCACAAGATGGGCGTTGTGCCCGGTCCACAGCTGTTGCGACGTGTTTCCGCTGCTCTCGAATTCCATGGCCCGACTCGACATCCTGCGTTACCCCGACCCCCGCCTGCACACCGTCGCCCACCCGGTGGCGCTTGTGGACGAGCGCATCCGCCGCCTCGTCGACGACATGCTGGAGACGATGTACGCCGCCGACGGCGTGGGCCTGGCGGCCACCCAGGTGAACGTGCACGAACGTGTGATCGTGATGGACACCTCCGAGCAGCACGACCACCCCATCGTGCTGATCAACCCGGAGATCGTCGCGCGCAGCGAGGAGATGAAGCTCGCCGAGGAAGGCTGCCTCTCGGTGCCGCAGATCTACGACAAGGTCGAGCGCCATGCCCGTGTGACGGTGCGCGCGCTGAACCGCGATGGCGAGGCGTTCGAGATGGAGGCCGAAGGCCTGTCGGCCGTCTGCGTGCAGCACGAGATGGACCACCTGCTGGGCAAGGTGTTTGTCGAGTACCTCAGCAGCCTGAAACGCGACCGCATCCGCACCAAGATGCTGAAGAAGACACGCGAGGAGCAGCGCGGTTGACGCGGGCACCCGTGCGGCGCGTCGGCTTTGCCGGCACGCCGGAATTTGCCGCCGCGGCGCTGCAGGCCATCGCCGCCGCCGGTTTCGATGTGCCGCTGGTGCTGAGCCAGCCCGACCGCCCCGCCGGCCGTGGCCTGAAGCTGCAGACCTCGCCGGTGAAGCAGGTCGGCCTGCAGCACGGCAGCACCGTCGTGCAGCCACGCAGCCTGCGGCTGGACGGCAAGTTTCCCGATGACGCCGCCGCGGCACGCCAGGCGCTGCAGGACGCCGCGCTGGACGTGCTGGTCGTCGCCGCCTACGGCCTGATCCTGTCGCCCTGGGTGCTGGCGACGCCGGCACGCGGCTGCCTGAACATCCACGGCTCGCTGCTGCCGCGCTGGCGCGGTGCCGCGCCCATCCACCGCGCCATCGAGGCCGGTGACGCCGAGACCGGCATCACCATCATGCAGATGGATGCCGGCCTGGACACCGGGCCGATGCTGCTGTGGCGCGGGCTGCCGATTGCCGCGGCTGCCACGACGGCCACGCTGCACGATGCCCTGGCCG
>JBASTF010000740.1:0-8549 GCA_049274755.1 Rubrivivax sp.
GCCATCGCCATCCTGCGCGACGTCGTCGCCCACCTCGGCGACGTGCCGCGCCAGCGCCGCGACGTGGCCGAGGTCGTCGAGCCGCTGCACGACCCCGCGGAGATCAACGCCATCATCAGCGCCGACCCGCGCATCCCCACCAACAACCGCGAGATCGTGCTGCGCCTGATCGACGGCAGCGACCTGCACGAGTTCAAGCCCGACTATGGCGACACGCTGATCACCGGCTTCGCCCGCATCAAGGGCTTCGAGGTCGGCATCCTGTGCAACAACGGCGTGCTGTTTTCCGAAAGCGCGATGAAGGCGACGCAGTTCATCGAGCTGTGCTGCCAGCGCGACATCCCGCTGCTGTTCATGGCCGACATCAACGGCTTCATGGTCGGCCGCGAGGCCGAGGAGGCCGGCATCGCCAAGCACGGCGCGAAGATGATCACCGCGATGACCTGCGCGAACGTGCCCAAGTACACGCTGATCATCGGCGGCTCGTACGGCGCGGGCTACCTGGCGATGTGCGGCCGCGCGTTCAAGCCCAACGCGCTGATCATGTGGCCCAACGGCCGCGCCGCGATCATGGGCCCGGACCAGGCCGCCACGACGCTGGCGATGGTCAAGGACGACCAGCACAAGCGTGACGGCACGAGCTGGACCGACGCTGAGCGCGAGGCCTACAAGGCGCCGGTGCGCAAGACCTTCGAGGACTTCGCCAACGCCTACAACTTCGCGCGCAACACCTGGTGCGACATGGTGATCGAGCCGGCCGAGACGCGCGACGTGATGGCGCTGCTGCTCGACCTGGCGGGCCGCGTACCGGCGGTGCCGTCGCGCTTCGGCGTGTACCGGATGTGACCTGGGAAGGCGACCCGTGTTCAAGAAAATACTGATTGCAAACCGGGGGGAGATCGCCTGCCGCATCGCCCGCACCTGCCGGCGGCTGGGCGTGGCGGTGGCCGGTGTTCATTCCAGCGCCGACCGCGACGCGCTGCATGTGCGGCAGATCGGCGAATCGGTGGAGATCGGCGGCGCGCCCGCCTCCGAAAGCTATCTGCGCATCGACGCGGTCATCGCCGCCGCGAAGTCCGTCGGGGCCGAGGCCATCCATCCGGGATTCGGCTTCCTCGCCGAGAACGCTGCCTTCGCGCGGGCGGTCGAAGCGGCGGGTCTGGTGTTCATCGGCCCGACCGCCGACGTGATCGAGCGCCTGGGCGACAAGGCCGCGGCCAAGCGCGAGGCCAAGGCCGCCGGTGTTCCGGTCGTGCCCGGAAGCGAGGCACCAAGCGTCGATGCGGCTGCGATCGCCGAGTCGGTGCGCTCGGTCGGCCTGCCGGTGATGCTCAAGGCCGCGGCCGGTGGCGGCGGCAAGGGCATGCGCGGCATCACCCGCTTCGAAGGTCTGGAGCTGGAAATCGAATCGGCGATGCGCGAGGCCAAGAACTCGTTTGGAGACGCCGGCCTGATCGTGGAGAAGCTGATCGAGCGCGGTCGCCACATCGAGATCCAGATCGCCGGCGACGGCCAGGGCCGCGTGATCCACCTGTTCGAGCGCGAATGCACCCTGCAGCGCCGGCACCAGAAGGTGATCGAGGAGGCGCCCGCGGCCAACCTCAGCGCCAGGATGCGCGACAGCATGGCGGCCGATGCGGTGCGGCTGGGCGAACGGCTGAAGTACCGCGGCGTGGGCACGGTCGAGTTCATCGTCGGTGCCGACGAGTACCACTTCCTCGAGGTCAATCCGCGCCTGCAGGTCGAGCACCCGGTGACGGAAATGGTGACGGGCCTGGACATCGTCGAGATCATGCTTCGCATCGCCAGCGGCGAAGGCCTGCCCGTGCAGCAAGGCGATGTGCGCATCGGCGGCCATGCCGTCGAGGCACGCATCTGCGCCGAGGATCCGGCGGCAGGTTTCCTGCCCTCCACCGGCAAACTGGCGCAGGTGCGCTTCCCCGACCTGGGCGTGCGCGTCGAGACCGGCATCGAAAGCGGCATGGAGGTCACGCCCTACTACGACTCGATGCTGGCCAAGCTGATCACGCATGCGCCGACGCGTGACGAAACGCTGGACCGGCTGAACCTGGCGCTCGAGGAGACCGTGGTCTTCGGCGTCACCACCAACCGAAGCTTGCTGCGCCGCCTGATCGACCTGCCCGAGACGCGCGCCGCCACCTTCCACACGCGGCTGATCGACGAGCAGATCGCCGGCTGGTCGCTGGGCGACGCGCTGCACGACACGCAGACCCTGGCCGTGGCCGCCTGCCACTGGCTGCAGTTGCAGCGCCAGGTCGAGTCGCGCAGCCCCTGGACCCGCTGGCACAGCAGCGGCTGGCAGATGCGCGTCGGCGGCGAAAGCCTGGCGCCGATTCCCAGTCTGCACGTCGAAACGAGCGACGGCGCCAGCGCCGAGATCCGCTTCGGCCCCACGCGCTCCGACGGCAGCCTGCTGGTGGGCGTGAACGACGCGCGGGTGCCGGTGTGGCTGGCGCCGGCTGGCGACGCCGGCAGCTTCCTGGCGGTCACCGACAGCCGTCGCGAGACCGTGCGCCTGCACCGGGACGGCGACATGCTGTACCTGCACGACCGCCGCGGTTCACACAGCCTAAAGGTCGTGCCCTACTTGTCTTACATCAGCACCTCGGCCCAGGCCAGCGGCGAACTGAAGGCGCCGATGATGGGCCTGATCCTGAAGGTTAACGTGGCGCCCGGCGACCGGGTGGACAAGGGGGCCGTGGTGGCGATCCTCGAGTCGATGAAGATGGAAATGCGCATCGTCGCCGAGTGCGCGGGCACGGTGGCCTCGGTCCATTGCCAGGCGGGGCAGACTGTCGAGCGTAGTGCCGTCCTTGCCGTTGTGACACCGGACTGAGGTGGTCGCCCGACGGACGAATCGATCGGTTTCCGAGATCGTCCATCCGGCGAACAGCGCCGCAGGTCCAGGTCAATTGCGGTCGATGCCCGCCCGACTGCCGGCGCATACTCGCTCGTGTGACTTGACCCGTACCAGCGCACGCGCGGCGTTGTCGAGCATGTCAGGCACTTCGAGAACGAGAAGGAGTTGTCGATGCACGAGGCCGGCGCCCTGAAGTCGCGTTGTGCACAGGCGGCCGGAACGGCAGCCGCCGAGGCGGATGCCCTGCGGCTTGCCCTCGCCCTGCACCAGGACATCCTCGAATACATGGATCAGGGCGTCAGTGTGCTCGATGCCGACTTGCGGATCGTGGCGACGAACCGGCGGCTGCGCGAACTGTTCGGGTTTCCGCTCTGGCTGTGCCGGCCGGGAACGCCGATGGAGGACTTCTTCCGCTTCAACGCCGAGCGGGGCGACTACGGCCCGGGCGACGTCGAAGAGCAAGTGCGAAGCCGCGTCGAACTGGCGCGCCGCTTCGAGCCCCACCATTTCGAGCGCGAACGGCCCGACGGCACGGTGCTGGACATCCGCGGCATTCCGGTTCCCGGACGCGGTTTCGTGACCATTTACACCGACATCACGCAACGTGCCAGGGCCGAGCGTGCGCTGCGCGAGAGCGAGGCGCGCTTTCGCAGCCTGACCGAGCTGTCGTCCGATTGGTACTGGGAACAGGACGCGTCGTTTCGTTATCGTTCGGGCAGCGGCAAAGCCATGGGTGGCGTAAGGTTGGCCGATCTGATCCTGGGCAAGGCGAACTGGGAACTGGGCGTCGACATCGAGGGTGGTTGGGACGCCCACCGCGCGCTGCTCGAGCGCCGTCTCCCGTTCCGCGATGTTCTGGTGCAAGGCAGCCTCCCGGGCTTGCCCAAGATGTACGCGCGGCTCAGCGGCGAACCGATCGTCGACGAGCACGGCAACCTGAAAGGTTACCGCGGCGTTGCGCGCGACGTCACGATGGAAGTGCAGGCTCAGGAACGCGTCCACTATCTGGCGACGCACGACGGCCTGACCGGCTTGCCGAACCGCGCCCATTTCAGCCAGTTGCTGAACCGGCAAGTCCAGTCGGCGCGCCGCTACGAAGGCAGGTTCGCACTGATGTTCATCGATCTCGACGGCTTCAAGGCCATCAACGACACCTTCGGGCACGAGGCCGGCGACATCCTGCTCGTGGAGATGGCCGCTCGCTTCTCGGGCAGTGTGCGCGCCAGCGACGTGGTGGCCCGCCTGGGCGGCGACGAGTTCGTCGTGCTGGTCCAGGAGGCCAGCGATATCGAGCAAGTGAACGCCGTTGCGCGCAAGATCCTGTCGGCCGCGATCAGGCCGGTGACGATCGAGGGGCGTGAATGCCGGGTGACCGCCAGCGTGGGCATCTGCATGTTCCCGCGAGACGCGCAGGACGAGCAGGCGTTGTTGAGGAACGCCGACGTCGCGATGTACCGCGCCAAGGCGCAGGGCAAGAACAACGTTCAGTTCTTCTCCGCAGACGACGATTTTCGGTCGCTCGAGAGGATGGCCTTGGCGTCCGGTCTGCGCCAGGCGCTGTTGCACAACGAGTTCCTGCTGCACTATCAGGCGAAGCTGGATCTGAAGACCGGGGCCATCTCGGGCGTCGAAGCCTTGCTGCGCTGGCGGCACCCCGAGTTGGGCACCGTGTTGCCACTGCAGTTCATGGCCCTGGCCGAGGAGACGGGACTGATCGTGCCGATCGGCAAGTGGGTGCTGAAGGCAGCCTGCGACCAGAACGTCGCCTGGCAGCGCCAGGGCCTGCCGCCGGTGTGCGTGGCGGTCAACATTTCACCACGGCAGTTCACCGACGAACTGCCCGACGACGTGGCCACTGCGCTGCAGGCATCGGGCATGGAGCCGCATCTGCTGGAACTCGAGCTGAACGAAGGCACCGTGATGGGCAACGCCGCGCGGTCGGTGCGGCTGCTCGGCGAGCTGAAACGGCTTGGGGTGCGCATTGCCATCGACGACTTCGGCGCGGGCCTTCTGTCGCTGGCACAGATCGACGGCCTGCCGATCGACACGCTGAAGGTCGACCGATCGGTCATTCGCGAGATCGACGGCAACACGGGAGACGGCTCCGTCGCGCAGGCCATCATCGCGATGGGCAAGACACTGAGCCTGACGGTTGTCGCGAGCGGCGTCGAGACTCCGGAGCAGCAGGCCTATCTGAGCGAACAGGCCTGCGACGAGATCCAGGGCCACCAGTTCTGCAAGCCGGCGCTTCCGGACGCGCTCGCCGACCTGCTGCGGCGGCACGTGCCTCGGCCGGGTCGTTAGCGTGGGTCGACCCCGGCGTAGGCCCCGAAGCCAGGTTCGGCGTTGCGGGCCCGATCGCGAGCATTAGCATCCTTGACCTGACGAGCATCGAGATGGGCCCCTGCGCCCCTGCGCCCCTGCGCCACCCAGGCCGCGCTGCTTCGGATGGTGCAAAGCGCAAACGCGCTGGTGTGCAACGTGCGCCCGAAAGCGACGCAGCGACCGGGCCGGGGCTACGAGGTGCTGGTCGGCGTCAACCGGAACCTCGTTCTCTTCGCCCTGCTGGTGCGCGGCATCGCCGTCGACGGCGCGGTGCCGTTGGGCGCCGGCTGAACCTCAGCCATCCAGCCCCCCGAACGGACCCTACTTGCGCTTGCGCTGTTCCATCAGCGCGCGCAGGCGGCTCTTGTGCTCGTCGGTGGAGAAGAGGTAGTTCTGCACGTAGGCCTCGTAGCTCAGGCAGGACTGCAGGTCGGTGTCCTCGCCGCGGGCAATTGCCAGTTTGCTGGCCGCACCTGCGCGGCGTGGTGTCGCCTGCTTGATCGACGCGGCGATGGCCAGTGCCGCGTCCAGCAAACGCTCGCCAGGAACGACATCGACGAACAGGCCCGCGGCGCGCCCGGCCTCGGCCTCGACGCTGGCGCCGGTGAGCAGCCAGTGCCTGGCGCGCACGCTGCCGACGATGCGCGGCAGGAGGTAGGAGCATCCCATGTCGCAGGCCGCGGCGCCCAGGCGGCCGAAGGCGAAGAAGTAGCGCGCCTTGTCCGAGGCCACGGCGACGTCGCAGGCCATGGCCAGGGCCGCGCCGCCGCCGACCGCGGCACCGTTGACGGCGGCGATGACGGGCAATTCCAGGTCGCGGATGCGCTGCACCACCTTGTGCAGGCCGCGGATGACGCGGAACTGCAGCTCTGGGTCGATGCCGTCGGCCTTGACGACCTGGCCCAGCTCGGCGCCGGCGCAGAACACGTTGCCGGCGCCGGTCAGCACCACGGCGTGCAGGTCGTGGTCGTCGTCGAGCTGCTGCAGCACCCCCAGCATCTGGTCGGGGAAGGCCAGCCCAAGTGGATTGCGTTCGCGCGGGCGGTTCAGGGTGACGATGGCCACGCCTTCGCGCCGCTCGACGAGGATGTCGGTGCGCGCATCGGCGTTGGACGCAGGGGCCAGGTCGGACAAGATTGTTCTCCGCGTGATGGGCAGGTCGGGGGTTGCACATGCGGGCCGGTCGTGACCGCCTCAGCGCGCCGCGCGCCCGAGCAGGCTGTCGCCGATGATGTTGCGCTGGATCTGGTTCGTGCCTTCGATGATCTGCAGCACCTTGGCGTCGCGGAAGTAGCGGTTGATCGGCGTGTCGGCCGAGATGCCCGCGGCGCCGAACAGCTGCACGGCGTCGGTGGCCACGCGCATCGCGGTGTCGCTGGCGAAGCACTTGGCCATGGCCGCGATCGGCGCCAGCTCGATGCCCGACGCGCCGCTGTCCACCACCGCGGCTGCGCGGTACACCAGCTGGCGCGCGGCCTCGGTCTGCATCGCCATGTCGGCCAGCATCCAGCGAATGCCCTGGTTCTCGCTGACCTTGCGGCCCCAGGTGACGCGGTTCTTCACGAACTCGATGCTGTGGTCGATGGCGCCCTGCGCCAGGCCGATGCCGCGGGCGCCGATCAGCGGGCGGCTCTTGTTGAAGGCCTCCATCACGTCCTTGAAGCCGCGCCCGTCCTCGCCGATGCGGTTGGCTTCGGGCACGAACACCTCGTCGAGAAACAGCGGGCAAGACGGCACGCCGCGTGCGCCCATCTTGTCTTCGTGGCGGCCGACGGTGAAGCCCTTGCTGCCACGCTCGACGATGAACAGGTTGATGGCGCGTGCACCGTCGTCGTCACCGGTCTTGGCCGCCACGAGCACGAAGTCGGCGATGTGCGAGTTGGTGCACCAGATCTTCGAGCCGCTGATGCGGTAGCCGCCGTCGCAGCGCTGCGCACGGGTGCGGATGCCGGCGACGTCGCTGCCGCTCTGCGGCTCGGTGGTGGAAAACGCGCCGCGCATCTCGCCCGCGGCCAGCGGACCGAGCAGGCGCCGCTTCTGCTCATCGCTGCCAGCGGCCAGGATGGCGCCGAACGGCACCCACTGCACGATCAGCAAGTAGGCGGTGTTGTAGCAGACGCGGCCCAGTTCCTCCACGGCCACGGCGGCCGACAGCATGCTGCCCGTGCCACCGTAGGCCTGCGGAAACGGGATCGTGAACAGGCCGACTTCGCGCAGCAGGTCGAACATGTCCTGCGGATACTCGGCGCTGCGGTCGATGGCGGCGGCGCGTGCCGCCACCTTGTCGCGCGCCAGCCGCCGCACCAGGGCCTGGATCTCGCGCTGCTCGTCGTTCAGTGCATAGGCTGGCATGAGCCGCAGGCCCTTCAGCTTGCCGCCTTGTCGCGGCACTTGATCATGCGCATCGGCGTGTAGGTGATCGCGAGCGTACCGTCCTGCTTGACGATGCGGTTGCGTGTGCGCACCAGGCCGCGGCCGGGACGGCTCTTGCTCAGCCGCGCTTCGATCACCTCGCACTCGACGTGCAGCGTGTCACCGGCGAACACCGGGTTGTGCACCTTCAGGTCCATCTCGAGGAAGGCGAAGCCGGTGTGCTGCATCGTCGCGTGCACCAGCAGGCCTTCGGCGAAGGTGTAGGCGAGCGCGCCAGGGGCGACGCGGCCCTTGATGTCCGACTCGGTGCGCAGGAACTCGAGATCGGTGAACAGCACCTCGGTCATGCCGGTGCAGGTGCAGAAGTTGACGATGTCGGCTTCCGTCACCGTGCGGCCCACCGTGCGGAACTGGCGGCCCAGAGGCAGGTCTTCGAAGTGCAGGCCGATGCCGAGGATTTCCATGGGTCTCGCTCTTTGTATCGGGGTCAACGGGCGACCAGGTTCATCAGGTCTGGGCTCAGCTCGGGGTAGCCGCAATCCGGTGCCAACAACGGAATCAGCTTGCCGTCTGCGCGCCTGCCCAGCGTCGGCTGGATGCGCTGCAGCGGCCGTGAACGCGCGGCTTGCACGGCGCCGGCAACGTCGCCTGTCTGGGCCAGCAGGGCCAGGTTGCACAAGGTCGGGAAGATGATGGTGCGGCGGCGCCGCGCGCAGTCGTCCAGCGCGTCGGCCGGGCGTATCCAGAACGAGTCCACCGCCTCCGATCCATCGTGCTGTGCCACCTGACCAGCCGGCGCAGCGGCGATGAAGAAGTGGGTGTCGAAACGCTTGGGGGAAACCTCGGGAGTCACCCAATGGGCATAGGGCACCAGTTGCTCCAGCGCCAGCTCCAGGTCTTCTTCGCAGACCATGTCTACGAAGGCATGGCCGCCGCTGGCCACCCGCGCCTGCCAGCGCTGGTGCAGGGC
>JBASTF010000741.1:0-4820 GCA_049274755.1 Rubrivivax sp.
GCGCGAACCCCTACCTCGCCACCGCCGCCCTGGTGGCCGCAGGGCTGGACGGCATCAAACGCCGGCTGGACCCCGGGCCGGCCTGCACCGAGGACTTGTTTGCGCTGGACCTGGCGCAGATCCACGCGCGTGGCATCGGCCTGCTGCCGCAGTCGCTGGGCGAAGCGCTGCATGCGCTGGCAGCCGACAAGGTGCTGTGCGAAGCCCTGGGCCCCACATTGAGCGGCGAATTCCTGCGCCTGAAATGGGCCGAGTGGACCGACTACGCGCGCCATGTCAGCGCCTGGGAACTGGACCGTTATGCCGCGTTGTTCTGAATGAGGCCGGCCCCTCCCGTGCCCTGGCTGGCCTATGCCTGCCTGGCCGGCAGCATGGCCCTGGTCGGTTGTTATGTCGGGCTGTCGCGGCTGCTGGTCGCGGCGCTGCCGGTGTTCCTGCTGGCCTGGCTGCGCTTCGGCATCGCAGCCGTCGCGATGCTGCACTGGGTGAAGCGCACGCCGGGCGAAGCGCCCTTGTCGCGCCACGACCGCTGGCTGCTGTTCTGGGAAAGCTGCCTCGGCAACTTCCTGTTTTCGATCTGCATGTTGTTCGGTGTGCAGGCCACGTCGGCGCTGGCCGCCGGCGTCGTGATGGCCGGCATTCCGGCGGCCGTGGCCCTGCTGTCGTGGCTGTTCCTGCGTGAAACCATCGGCCTGCGCATGGGCCTGGCTATTGCCTGCGCAGTGGCCGGCGTGGCCTTGCTGGCGCTGCTGAAGGCGCCGACCGGCAGCAGCGAGGCGCCGTGGTGGGGCTATGCGCTGCTGCTGGGCGCCGTGGTCTGCGAAGCCTGCTACGTCGTCATCGGCAAGCGCCTCACCGGCAATGTCTCGCCGCGGCGCATCAGCGCGCTGATCAACCTCTGGGGCCTGGTGCTGGTGACGCCGCTGGGCCTGTGGCAGGCGCTGCGGTTCGACTTCGACAGCGTCGGTACGCCGACCTGGGGGCTGCTGGTGTTCTACGCGCTGGCCGCCAGCGTGGTGACGGTGTGGCTGTGGATGCAGGGCCTGCGCCAGGTGCCGGCGCCGCAGGCCGGTGTCTTCAGCGTGATGCTGCCGGTGGCCGCCGCCCTGGTGGGCGTGTTTTTTCTCGGCGAAAGTTTCGGCAGCGGCCACGCCGCGGCCTTTGCGCTGGCGCTGGTCGGGCTGCTGCTGGCCACCTGGCCGGTGCGCCGGGGAAGCTAGGGGGTTTCAGGGTCGGGCCCCGGCGTGCTGCGGCGATGCCCGCCGCAGAATGTGGCATGACCTTCAGAAACGTCGTTGTCGGCGTGCTGCATGCCGACACCTATGGGCTGCCCGACAACGACCGCACGGTCATCGTGCAGGATGCAGCCACCGCGCTGCGCAACTTCCGGGGCACACGCATCGCCACGCGCCCGCTGCGGGATGCCCGCTGGGAGTCCGTCGACTCGCGGCCGAGCATGATTCTCGCGGCGCCGGAGTACATGCTGGCCAAACGCGGTCGGGCGGGCAAGGACGATCGCCTGCGCGACCTGCACGAGAAAAACACCATCGAACAGGCGATGCGGCTGCTCAGTTCGACGGCCGGCGCCGGCCTGGTGCTGGTGCCGGGCTCGATCGCCTACGCCGAGAACTTCGCCAACACCGCCCAGGCCTTGAAGCAGGCGCAGACGCAACTGGGCATGGGCACCAAGGCGACGAAGATCGCAATCAACGAGCTCATCGACCAGCGCAAGGCCAAGGCCACGCCCGAGGCCCTGGCCTCGGCCAAACGCCTGGGCAAGCTGAATCCGCAGGCGATCAGCCTGGCCGGCAAGAAGACGCCGACGACGCAATTCAAGCGCACGCTGCTGAACAACGGCGCGGTGCAGTTCATCGCCAAGAACGAGGTGGCGATGTTCCACCGCGGCAAGGAAGTGGCGCGCTACGCCAAGATCTGCGACTTCAACGAAGTGGCGCCGTCGCGCGTCGGCGACACGGTCTTCATCCCCGGCGCGAAGATCGGCCGCGCCACGGTGGGCGGCATTCCCTGGGGCATCGAGGTCTGCTTCGACCACAACATCGGCGTGCTGAACAACACGCCCACCGAAACGGCGCCGCGTGTGCACCTGCTGTGTTCGGCCTCGGTGTCGATGGAGGAAACGAAGTCGGTGGTGCAGGCCGGCGGCTACATCATCCACTCGTCGTCGGACAAGGTCGAGTGTGGCGTCTGGCGGCGCAACCTCAACGGCGTCGGCTTCACCGCCGTGAACCGGCTGGACAAGCAGAACATCCGCGGCCAGGCCAAGCTGCTGTGCTACGAGATCGAGCTCGACCTGCCCTGAGAGCGTGAGCACGGCCGGCCGCCGGGAAGCAGCCCCGGGCCGCACGTGGACCGTGGCGGCATGCACGGCGCGCAGCTTGAAGCGACGGCGCAGGTCGCGCCGTGTTGCTATCCTCGCCGCCCATGTCCGCCCAGCAACAGCAACTCCAGGCCGCCATCGCTGCGCTGGAGGCACAGCGGCCCTTGCTCGGCGACCAGGTGGTCGACACCATGCTGGCGGCGCTTGCCGCCGCCGCACCGGCCACGCCCAGGCCCACGCAGGTCCTCCGGCAGGTCAACATCCTGTTCCTCGACCTGGTGGGTTCCACCACCTTGAGCCAGCGCCTCGACCCCGAACTGGTCGGCGCGGTGATGGACGGTGCCTTGTCGCGCGGCACGGCCGTCGTGCAGAAACACGGCGGCAAGGTGCTGCAGTACGCCGGGGACAACATGCTGGCCGCCTTCGGTGTCGACGAGGCCCGCGAGGACGACGCCGAGCGCGCCGTGCACTGCGGTCTGGCGTTGCTGGCACTGGGCCGGGCGCTGGGTGCCGAAGTGCAGGCTGCCCACGGCCAGGCCGGCTTCGACGTGCGCGTGGGCATCCACACCGGCAGCGTGCTGCTGGGCGGTGGTGTCGGCGGCGAAGGCAGCATCCGGGGTGTTGCGGTGAACATCGCTGCGCGCATGGAACAGACCGCACCTGCCGGTGCCATGCGGATCTCGCACGACACCTACACCCAGGTGCGTGGCCTGTTCGAGGTGGCGGTGCAGCCACCGCTGCTGGTGAAGGGCGTCGACACGCCGCTGCAGAGCTACCTGGTGAAACGCGCCAAGCCGCGCAACTTCCGCATCGCCGCGCGTGGCATCGAAGGCGTGGCCACGAAGATGGTGGGCCGCGACGCCGAACTCGCCGCTTTGCAAACCGCCTTCCAGCGCCTGTTCGTGGAACGCCGGCTGGCGGCGGTGACCGTGGTGGCCGATGCCGGCATCGGCAAGAGCCGGCTGCAGCACGAGTTCGAGGCCTGGAGCGAGTTGCAGCCCGAGCGCTTCTTCCTCTTCCGCGGCCGCACCACGCCGCAGACCGGCCTGCAGGCCTATGGCCTGCTGCGCGACATCCTGACCTGGCGCTTCCAGATCCACGACGACGACCCTGCCCCCGTCGCCCGGCGCAAGATCGAAGACGGCATCGTGCCGCTGTTCCTGCACGACGAAGGTGCCGAGCTCGCCGAGGCCCATGCCCACCTGCTGGGCCACCTGATCGGCGTCGACTGGCAGGACAGCCGCCATCTGAAGGGCATCCTCGAAGACCCCAGGCAGCTCAGAAGCCGGGCCTGGCACGCCGCGGTGCAGTTGTTCCGGCGCATGGTGGCCAGCGGCGGTGCGCCGGTTGTTCTGCAACTGGCCGACCTGCACTGGGCCGACGACGAGACGCTGGACTTCCTGAACCACCTGGCCGGGCTGAACCATGACGTGCCGATGCTGGTGCTGGCCTTCACGCGGCCGACGCTGTTCGAGCGGCGCAAGGACTGGGGCAGCACGGCGGCGGTTCACCAGCGCATCGAGCTGCATGCGCTCGACGCGCCCACGAGCCGGCTGCTGGCCGAAGAGCTGCTGAAGAAGCTGCCCGAGATCCCGCCCAGCATCTCGGCACTGCTCGTCGACCGTGCCGAGGGCAACCCCTTCTACATGGAAGAGCTGGTGCGCATGCTGATCGACCAGAGCGCCATCCGCACCGGCGAGACCTGGGCGGTGAACGCCGAACGTCTGCTGCTCGGCCAGGTGCCGCCCACGCTGACGGGCGTGCTGCAGGCACGCCTGGACAGCCTGCCGGCGCCCGAAAAACGGGCCTTGCAGCAGGCCAGCGTGGTCGGCACCGTGTTCTGGGACCAGGCGCTGGCAGCCGTGGATGCACAAGGCGCCGAGCAGCTGCCCGGGCTGGTGCAGCGCGAACTGACGCTGCCGCGCGCCGACACGGCGCTGGAGGGCCTGCGCGAATACGCCTTCCGCCACCAGGTGCTGCACCAGGTGACCTACGAAACCGTGCTCAAGCGCGCCAAGCGCGAAGGCCATGCCAGGGTGGCGCAGTGGCTGGCGGGGCTGTCCGACCAGCACAGCCTGCGTGTCGGCGAACTGCTGGGCCTGGCGGCCGAACACTTCGAGCAGGCCGGCGACAGCTTCCATGCCGCCGAGTTCCACGCCCGTGCCGCCGAGCAGGCCGGGCAGCGCCTGGCCCATGAACGTGTGCTCGCCCACGTGGCCCGGGCACTGGCGCTGCTGGACCCGGCGGCGCCTTCTTCCGCCGAACTTCGCTGGCGGTTGCTGTTTGTGCGCGAAAAGGCCTTGGGCCTGCTGGCCCGCCGCGATGCACAGGCGGCCGACCTGGACACTCTGGCCGATCTGGCCGAGACGCTGGATGACGACCGTCGGCGTGGCCATGCCGCCCGGCGCAGCGCCATGCGCGCGCTGCGCATGGCCGACTGGACAAGCGCCGAACGCGCAGCCCGCCACGGCATGGCATGCGC
>JBASTF010000742.1:0-1605 GCA_049274755.1 Rubrivivax sp.
GCCCATGGCTGAGGCGCCGACGACGATGAAAGCCCTGTGGCTGGCCCTGGCCTATCTGTTCTGCGTTGGCGGCTTCGGCTGGCTGGCGCTGGCGATGGACGTGCACTGGCGGCAGGTGCGCGGCAGCGAGACACCGGGAGCGGCGGCGCGCCGCACGCTGCGCGTGCTGGGTGTGGCCGGCCTGCTGCTGTCGCTGTGGGCCTGCCTGCGTGCCGACCACGTGACAATGGCGGTCCTGGTCTGGATCATGACCCTGGCCGCAGCGGCGCTGACGATCGCCTTCACGCTGAGCTGGCGCCCGGCCTTGCTGGCGCCGCTGGTGCTGTGGATCGCGGTGCCTTCACGCACCCCCGAACGATGACGACGATGCACAAGACGATGCGCCTCCGGCGCCGCCACCTGCTGGGTTCTGCGGCCGCGGCTGCACTGGCCGCCGTGTTGCCGGCGGTGGCACAAACGGCCCCGACACCTGCTGCCGTGGCCGCGCACCACGCAGCCCTGGTGCACGCCGGCTACGAGGACACGCTGCAGGCCGCGAAGGTCTTGCAGCGGGCGCTCACGGCCTTCAGCGCCCAGCCTTCGGCCGATGGCCTGGCCACCGCGCGCAAGGCCTGGCTGGCTGCCCGCGAGTTCTATGGCCAGACCGAGGCCTTCCGTTTCTACGGTGGCCCGATCGACAACGACAAAGGCCCCGAAGGCCGGCTCAACGCCTGGCCGATGGACGAAGCCTATGTCGACTACGTCGAAGGCAAGCCCAACGCCGGCCTGGTGAACAACCGCAGGCAGCCGATCACGAAAAAGGCCTTGTCGGCGCTGAACGAACGCGGCGGCGAAGAGAACATCGCCACCGGCTGGCATGCCATCGAGTTCCTGCTCTGGGGCCAGGACCGCAGCGAGACCGGCCCCGGCGACCGCAGCTTCGAAGACTTCGTCGATGGCAAACGCGCCAACGCCGACCGCCGGCGGCAGTATCTGAACGTCGTCACCGAGTTGCTGATCGACGACCTGCAAGGCCTGCTGCGGGCCTGGACGCCGGGCGTGAAGAACAACTACCGCGCCGCTTTCGAGAAGGCCGGCAACGAAGCGCTGCGGCGCATGCTGGTCGGCCTGGGTTCCTTGTCGCGCGGCGAACTGGCCGGCGAACGGCTGGAGGTGGCCTTGTCCAGCCAGGACCAGGAAGACGAACACTCCTGCTTCTCCGACAACACGCACCGCGACGCGGTGAACAACGCGCTGGGCATCGAAAACGTCTGGCTGGGCCGCTACCGCCGCGCCGACGGCAGCGTGCTGCAGGGCGCTTCGCTGCGGGAACTGGTGGCGGCGAAGAACCCGGCGCTGGCCGAACGCACGACGCAGCAGATCCGCAGCTCGGTGCTGGCCGCCGAAGCCATCCAGCCGCCGTTCGACCGCGAGATCACCGGCGGCGCCGATGCACCCGGGCGCCTGCGCATCCGCAAGCTCATCAACAGCCTGACGCAGCAGAGCAAGGACATCGTCGAGGCGGCTGCCGCCATCGGCATCACCAAGCTCACGCTCGTGCAGCCGTGACGGCGTTGCGCTGGCGCCGTGCCGCGCTGCTGCTGGCAGCCGCGGCCGGCCTGGCAC
>JBASTF010000743.1:0-2432 GCA_049274755.1 Rubrivivax sp.
GCCGGGCGCTGGAGGCCAAGCTCGCGGCCTTCGAGGCCGAGGCCGGGCCGCAGATCGTCGTGCTGCTGGTGCCGGGCACCGCGCCCGAGGACATCGCGGCCTATGCGCAGCGTGTGGCCGACCAGTGGAAGATCGGCCGCCGCGAGGTCGGTGACGGGCTGCTGGTCGTCGTCGCCAAAAACGAGCGCAAGCTGCGCATCGAGGTGGCGAAGGCGCTGGAAGGCGCGGTGCCCGACCTCGCGGCGCGCCAGATCATCGACCGCGCGATGCGCCCGGCCTTCCGCGCCGAAGACTATGCCGGCGGCCTGAACGCCGGTGTCGACCTGCTGATGCAGCGCATCCGCGGCGAGAGCCTGCCGCAGCCGACCGTGAGCGACCGTGCCCGGCCCGGCCTGCAGTGGGAAGAGCTGGGCATGTTCCTGTTTGTCGCTGTGCCGGTGATCGGCAGCGTGCTCGGGCGTTTGTTCGGGCGCAAGTTCGGTGCCTTGCTGACGGCCGGTGCCGCCGGCGGCGTGGCCTGGTTCCTGACGGCCAGTGTCTTGCTGGCCGTCGGCGTCGGCGTCGTCGCGCTGGTGCTGGTGGCCATCTTCGGCCTGGGCTCGATGTTGCGCAGCCTCGGCGGCCGTGGCCACGGCGGGCCGCCGTTCGGCGGTTTTGGCGGCGGTGGCTGGAGCGGTGGTGGTGGTGTCGGCGGTGGCGGCGGTGGTTTTTCGTCCGGCGGTGGCGGCGACTTCGGCGGCGGTGGTGCTTCGGGGGACTGGTAGCGATGCAGCTGACACGTTTGTTGAAGCACCGCTGGCGTGACGAGAGCGACACGCGGCGTGCACTCGGCCCGGCCGCGCTGGCGCGGCTGCAAACCCGTGTGCATGCCGGCGAACGCAGGCACAGCGGCGAGATCCGCATCAGCGTCGAAGCCGGGCTGCCGCTGTCCTACCTGTGGCGCGACCTGACAGCCCGCGACCGCGCCGTCACGCTGTTCGGCAAGCTGCGTGTCTGGGACACCGAACACAACAACGGCGTGCTGATCTACCTGCTGCTGGCCGAACATGCGATCGAGATCGTCGCCGACCGCGGACTGGCGCGCCACGTCAGCGCGGCGCAGTGGCAGGCCTTGCTGGACGGCATGCGCGAGGCCTTCCGCGCCGGGCGTTTTGAGCAGGGCTTGCTGCAGGCCGTCGATGCCGTCGATGCGCTGCTGCTGCAGCACTTCCCGCTGGCCGAGGGCCAGGCCAATCCGAACGAACTGCCGGACGGCGTGGACCTGCGTTAACCGGGTTCACCGACGCGGCAGGCCGTCTGCGAGGCGCTCCAGTCGGCCAGGTTGCCGGCCGGCGCGACGCCGCGGCGCACCGCTGTCATCTCGGCGACGATGCTCATCGCGATCTCGGGCGGTGTCTTGCCGCCCAGGTTCAGCCCCACCGGGCCGTGCAGGCGGTTCACCTCGGCCTCGCTGACGTCGAAGTCCAGCAGGCGCTTGCGCCGGCTCTCGTTGTTGCGTCGCGAGCCCAGCGCGCCGACGTAGAAGGCCGGCGTCTTCAGCGCTTCCATCAGCGCCAGGTCGTCGAGCTTGGGGTCGTGCGTGACGGCGACCAGCGCGCTGTTGGCGTCGAAGTTCATCGCGATGACCAGGTCGTCGGGCATCAGGCGCGACAGCGTCACACCCTCGATGGCAGCCCAGCCCTCGTGGTATTCCTCGCGTGGGTCGCAGACGGTGACGCGGTAGTCCAGCATCACAGCCATGCTCGCAAGATAGCGGCTCAGCTGGCCACCGCCGATGATGACCAGGCGCAGCCGCGGGCCGTGCACCGTTTCCAGCACCTGGCCGTCGAAACGCAGTGCATCGCCGTCGTCGCAGGGGCCCAGGCTGACGAGGCCGGTGGCCAGTTCGAGGCGGCGCCGCACGACGCGGTGTTCCTCGATGGCCGACAGCAGTTCCCGCAGCAGCGACTGTGCCGACAGCGGTTCCAGCACGATCTGCACGGTGCCGCCGCAAGGCAGGCCAAAACGCTGCGCTTCTTCGGCGCTGACGCCGTAGGTCGTGCTCTGCGGCAGCCGCGACGCGAGTTCACCGCGTTTGACGCGACCGATCAGGTCGTCCTCGATGCAGCCACCGGACAGCGAGCCGGCCACCTGGCCGTCGTCGCGGATGATCATCAGGCTGCCGGGCGGGCGCGGGCTGGAGCCCCAGGTGCGCACGACAGTGCCGAGCACGACGCGGTGGCCACGGTTCATCCAGTCCATCGCGGTGCGGACGACCTCGACATCCATGCTGTTCATCGGCGGCTCCGGTTGGCCAAGTGGGCGCAGCGTGCCACAGCCGGCGCGCCGTTGCAGCGCCGGGGTCGTTTGTGCCCAAACGGGACAGTTGCTGCCGGTGTGTCTGACCCCTGGTCGGCCAGCGGCGGCGCCGCGCCCGGGCACGTGGCCATGGC
>JBASTF010000744.1:0-2155 GCA_049274755.1 Rubrivivax sp.
GGCCGTAGGCGATGCCTATGTCGCCGAGCAGGCCGTCGCCACCGGCGCCGTAGCGCACCGAGGCATGCACACCCAGGCCGGCCACCGGCAGCGCGTGGTTCAGGTACAGACCGATCTCGGGCTTGACGCCGATGTCGCCCATGCCGGTCAGCGCCGCCGAGCGGCTTTCGCGGCGGCCGAAGTCGGGGGTCAGGCGCACACCGGCCGTGGTGCCGGGCTCGCGCAGGAACTCGTAGCCGACACCGCTGCCGACGCCGGCGAAAAAGCCGTTGGCCCAACGGTACTCGACCACCGGCACCAGGGCCACCCTGCTTTCGTCCGAGCCCTTGTAGGCACGCCCGACCACCAGCGCGCCGCCGGCGCGGCCCCCTTCACGCACGGCGCTGCCCAGCCGCACGTTGTCGTAGAAATCCTGGGCCTGGGCGGCGCCGGCCAGCAGCCAGGCTGCGGCCAACGCGGCCATGCATGTCGTCTTGTGCACGGGTTCTCCTGAAAACGATGCCGGGTTATACGCGCAGCGAGCAAGCAAGCCGCGCGCCTGATGTTTCCGGAGGTTAGAGCTCGACCAGGCTGCCCGGCGGCGCCGCCAGCGCCTTGTCGACCAGGGCACGGTCCAGCGGCGCCGCGAACGTGGCGATGAAGTCGTAGACGTAGTCGCGCAGATAGCTGCCGCGGCGCAGGCCCAGGTGGGTCATGTTGGTCGCGAACAAGTGGCCGGCGTCGATGGCACGCAGCGCCGGATCACGTTCTTCGTCGTAGGCGATCGACGCGATGATGCCCACGCCCATGCCCAGCTCGACATAGGTCTTGATGACGTCGGCGTCCATCGCCGACAGCACCAGGTTCAGCGCCAGCTCCTGCTGCTGGAAGGCTTCGTCGATCTGGCTGCGGCCGGTGTAGCCGGGTTCGTAGGTGATCAGCGGGAAACCGGCCAGGCGCTGCAGCGTCAGCGGCTCGCCACGCGCCGCGGCCTCGGCCAGTTCGTGGCCGACGGGCACGATGACCGAGTGGGTCCAGCGGTAGCAGGGCAGGGCCACGAGGTCGGGGTAACCGGCCATGGCCTGCGTGGCGATGCCGATGTCGGCCTCACCTTCGAGCAGCAGCTCGGCCACCTGCTTCGGCGAGCCCTGGTGCATGCGCAGCTGCACGTCGGGATGGGCGGCGCAGAAGTCGCGCACCGCGGTCGGCAGTGCGTAGCGCGCCTGCGAGTGGGTGGCGGCGATGGTCAACGTGCCGCGGCCCTGGGCGGCGAAGTCGTTGCCGGCGCGTTTCAGGTTGTCGGCTTCCTGCAGCAGACGCTCGACGATGGGCAGCACCGTGGCGCCGGGTGCCGTCAGCCCCGTCAGCCGCTTGCCGGCGCGCACGAAGATTTCGATGCCGAGCTCTTCCTCCAGCTCGCGGATCTGCCGGCTGACACCCGGTTGCGAGGTGTGCAGCACCGCCGCGACCTCGGTGAGGTTGAAGTTCTGGCGCACGGCCTCGCGGATCGACCGCAGCTGTTGGAAGTTCACGCCGCTCCTTCATGCGAAAAGCGAATTATCGGCAGCGCACCGTTGCGGCGCACGGCGTATTCCGAGCATCGATAGGCGGGCGACGCATAAGCGCCGTTGTCCGGGCCTCTGTCAGACTGGGTGCATGCACACCATCCTCCTGCTCCCCGGCCTGGCCAGCGACCTGACGATCTGGCGCGAGCAGCTGCCGGCGCTGGCCACACGGCATCTCGTGCACGTCAGCGACGTGCACTTCCGTTTCGACACGCTGCCGGCGATGGCCGCGGCCCTGCTGGCCGAAGCGCCGCCGGGACAGCAGCTCGTGCTGGTCGGCACCTCGATGGGCGGCATGCTGGCGCTGGAGGCGCAGCGCCAGGTGCCGCAGCGTGTGGCGGCCATGGCCTTGCTGGGCAGCAGTGCCAGGCCCGACACGCCCGATCTGCTGCGGCTGCGCAGCGAGGCCTGCCGTCTGTTCGCGGCCGGCCGGATGGACGAGGTGCTGGGCGCCAACGTGCTGCTGGCTTTCCACCCCAACAGCCAGCGCCGGCGCGAGCTGGTGCACGACTACCTGGCCTTCGTGAAGCGCGCCGGTGCGGCGCAGCTGATCCGCCAGAACCAGGCGGTGATGGCGCGCATCGACAGCCGCCCGCTGCTGCCGGCGGTGC
>JBASTF010000745.1:0-2018 GCA_049274755.1 Rubrivivax sp.
GGCCTCGACACCCCGCGGCAGCGCCGGCGTCGACGCCGACAGCGCCTGCAGCTCGTTCGACGGCAGCGGCACGACACGCCCGGGGCGGTGGCCCGCGTCGAGCAGGCGCTTCACGATGCGCAGCTTCTCCACCTGCTCCAGCGGGTAGGCGCGTTCGCCCAGCGTGTCGCGGGCTGGCGCCGGAAAACCGTAGCGGCGTTCCCAGACACGCAGCGTGTCCTTGCTGAGCCCGGTGTCGCGCTCGACCGCGGCAATCGACAAGGTGATCGCGGCTGCCTGGCGGCGATCGTTCATGCAGACCTCGGCAGACAGAAACTTGTCTTGGACAAACAATTGCAGGTTGGCATTCTCAGACCTAATATAGCCACTGGCCCATGGTTTGAACAGGACACACCCCTATGAAGCCCATGCATACTGCCTTCCTGCTCGCCAGCCTGTGCTGCACCGGCATCGGCCCTGTACGGGCCGCCCCAGCCACCTGCCCGGCCCTGCTGCAGCACACGATGCTGCGGCTGCAGGACGAAAAACCCGTGCCGCTCTGCGACTTTGCCGGCCAGGTGCTGCTGGTCGTCAACACCGCCAGCAAGTGCGGCTACACGCCGCAGTACAAGTCGCTGGAAACGCTGAGCGAGCGCTACAAGGCCCGTGGCCTCGTTGTGCTCGGCTTTCCGTCGAACGACTTCGGTGGCCAGGAACCCGGGGACAACGCGGCCATCGCCGACTTCTGCGAGAACACCTTTGCCGTGAAGTTCCCGATGTTCACGAAGACGGCGCTGAAGGCCAAGCCCGGAACCCCCGTGAATCCCCTGTTTGTCGCCCTTGCCGCGCGCAGCGGCCAGGCGCCGAAGTGGAACTTCCACAAGTACCTGATCAGCCGCGACGGCAGCATCGTCGTCAGCCACGGCTCGGACACCGACCCGCTGGAACCGGCCTTCGTGAAAGACGTGGATAGACTATTGAGTTCCAAATAAAACCGTGTAGTATTTATTTGAACCGATCGGTCATCATCCGGATGGCCAGCGGCTGCGTAGACACCGGCACACGATGGACACCGTCTTGCTCCCGAACCGCGAGCCCCGCATGGAACTTCGCCACGCGCGTTGGATCACAGAAGCAACGGCCCGCGCTGCAGCGCGGGCCCCGGTTCTCCTGTTGTGCGGACTTTCAGGTCCCCTGTCTGCAATCCCTGAGCGCTTCTCCTCCTCCTCCCTCCCTCCCTCGTTCGCTCCGGGGCGCCGCACGACAGTCTTTATTTCCCTGCCCACCGCCAGCCGCGGTGGGCAGGTCTGATGGCGATGCGCCGCGTCGCTGTCGTCGGTTCGGGCATCTCCGGCCTGGCAGCCGCCCAGGCGCTGGCGGCTGAAGCCCGGGTCACGCTGTTCGAAGCCGGCCCCTACTTCGGCGGCCACACGCACACGGTGGACATGGCGCTGGACGGCCAGCGTTTCGGCGTCGACACCGGCTTCCTCGTTTTCAACCACCGCACCTACCCGCAACTGGTGCGGCTGTTCGAGACGCTGGGCGTGGCGACGGCGCCCTCCGAGATGTCGTTTTCGGTGCAGGCCGGCGGCCTGGAATGGAGCGGCAACAGCCTCGACACCGTGTTCGCCCAGCGCCGCAACCTGCTGCGGCCGCGTTTCCTGGGCATGCTGCTGGACATCCTGCGTTTCAACCGACTGGCCACGCGGCTGGCGGTCAGCGGCCAGGACACCGCCTTGCACGAAGCGCTGGCCGACTTCCTGCAACGCCACCGCTTCGGTGCCGGTTTCCGCGACGGCTACCTGCTGCCGATGCTGGGCTGCATCTGGTCCTGCCCCACCGACCAGATGCTGCAGTTCCCGGTGGCGACGATGCTGCGCTTCTGCCACAACCACGGCCTGCTGCAGGTGGCGAACCGGCCGCAGTGGCACACGGTGCGCGGCGGTGCGCGGCACTACGCCGACAAGCTGCTCGCCGGCCTACACGATGTGCGGCTGAACACGCCGGTGCTGTCGGTGCGCCGGCTGCCACCGGGCGAC
>JBASTF010000746.1:0-1823 GCA_049274755.1 Rubrivivax sp.
CCTGGGCACAGGCGCCGTGCTCGCCGGCCTGGCCATCGGCCGGTTGCGCCAGCGGCTGGGGCTGGAACGCCTGGTCGTCGTCGGCAGCCTGGTCTTCGCCGCTGTGATGGTGGTGGCGGCACTGTCGCAGACCCGGCTGCTGGTCTACGTGGCGCTGGCCGCCGGCGGCGCTGCCTGGATGAGCGTGCTGTCGACCTACAACACCGCCACGCAGACCAGTGTGCCGCCCTGGGTGCGGGCGCGGGCGACGGCGATGCACACCTTGTCGGCCCTGGGTTCGTTTGCCATCGGCTCGGCGCTGTGGGGCGCGATGTCCGACATCGTCGGCCTCACGCCCACGCTGCTGCTGGCGGCCGTGCTGATGGCCGGCAGCCTGCTGCTGGCGCGGCGCTTCCCCTTGCGCATGGGCGGGCTCACCGAGGTGACACAGGCGCCGCTGAGCGAAGACCTGTTCATCGCCCACCAGCCCGACCCCGAGGCCGGTCCGGTGGCCGTGGAGATCGGCTACCGCGTGCAAGCCGCGCAGCTGGCCGTCTTCCTCGACGACCTCAGCCAGCTGCGTGGCCCACGCCGGCGCGACGGCGCGACGTTCTGGCGTGTCTACCGCGACCTCGGCGACCCGGCGCGCTATGTCGAACGTTTCATCGTCACCAGCTGGGCCGACTATCTGCACCAGCGTGCCCGCGCGACGCTGGCCGACCAGGAACTCGAAGCGCGGCTGCTGCCGCACCTGCAACCCGGCGAAACGCCGACGGTGCAGCACTACATCGCCGAACGCTGAAGCGCAGCACCTCTCAGAGCCGCCGCTGCACCGTGGTTTCGATGCGCTGCACATAGCTGCTGCAGCGCTCCAGCAGCGTGGCATCGCCGCTGGCCTGCAGCAGGCGCTCGGTCGGGAAGGCCTGCGTCTCGAAGCCCAGCGGCTGGCCCGCGCCGTCGACAAAACGCTGGCAGGCATGGCCGTAGCCGACCAGGCGCGCCCACAGCAGCGGCTTGCTGCGCAGCTCGAAGTCACCGAGCAGGGCCGGGAAGGGGTCCAGCGTCTGCACCCGCGCCGGGTCGTCCATCAGCGCCTGGAACTCGTGGAAGCGCATCACGCGCTCGCCGCGGCTGTCGGCGACGATCAGCGCCGCCGCGCAGGCAGCCAGCGAATCGGTGTAGGCGTGCTGGGCCTGGCGTGACCAGTCGATGCCGGGGTGGTCGCCCAGCACCTCGTCGCCCGACAGCATGCGGGTGGCCGCCTTCTTGAAACGCAGGCAGTCCATCGCCGCGGCATCGACGGTGAAGTCGAAGTACGCGATCTCGCGTTCGATCAGCTCGGCCAGCGCCAGCGGCCGCAGCAGCCGGTACAAGGTGCTGCGGCCGTAGTAGCCGGCCAGGCTCATGCGGTAGGTCTGTTCGCGGCTGCCATGGGCCTGCACACGCCCGGCCCATTCGCGGCAGGCCAGCAGCAGCTGGAAACGCAGCGGGCCGATGGCCGTGTACAGGCGCTTGCGTGCGTCGTACTCGTACTGGCGCTGCGCCGCACGTTCGCCGAGCGCGAGGTCGGCGTCCTGCTTCAGTTCGGCCTTGTAGGCTTCCATCGCCCGCGACAGCCGGTGCTGCACCAGGGTCTGCGACAGCCACCAGGCGCCGGCCAGCGAGACCCCCAGCGACGAGGTGGTGGCCAGCAACACGGTTTGCCAATCCATCAAGGACCTCCATCGGCGCTGAGCGCCTGGATCAGCCGCGTCGCCGGCCGCGCCGGCTGCTGCGGTGCCGCCAGCCACAGGGCCAGCGCCTGGGCCAATGCATGGCCGTTGATGCTGTCCAGCGCCTGGTGC
>JBASTF010000747.1:0-2962 GCA_049274755.1 Rubrivivax sp.
CCAGCGCCGGCGCGCCGGTGGGCAGGGCCGGGTGCCAGCTGCGCAGCCGGTAGCTGCCGGGTGGCACGTTGTCGAGCTTGACGACACCGGGCGCGGCGCTGAGCCCGAAATACGGTGTGTCGACGACGACGACCCAGGCCACCATGTTGTCGTGGATGTTGCAGCCGAGCACGGCGATGCCGCTCTTGTCGAACAGCACCGGGTTGGCGGGGGTGCCGGTGTACAGCTTCAGCTCGAAGGTCTTGATCGGCGAAAACGAATAGACATGGTGCCGCACCTTGTCGCGGTTCGGGAAGCTGACCTCGGTGCCCGTGGTCACCACCGAGACGCGGCGCGTGAACTGCTTCTCGGCCTGGCCGAGCTCCACGCCGGCTAGCGGCTTGGCGGCGCTGCGTGCGTCCCGGGACTCGAGAAACACCACGGCATCGGCCAGGGGCTTGCCGTCGTTGCCCTGCAGCTGCACCTCGACGCTGGCAGCGGCGGCGGCGCCGGCCAGCACGCAGGCGGCGGCGGGGACAAGCAGTGAAAACGTCGACATGGCAGGCAGTGCAGGGCCGCGGGCCGTGCGGCCCGCTTCGGGTTTATCGGCGGCTGCATCTGGCGCTTGAGCGCCCTACGATGCGACATGGATGCCAGTTCCGTTCTCGAAGGCGGTTGCGACTGCCGCCAGATCCGCTACCGCCTGGCCAGCCGGCCGCTGTTTGTGCACTGCTGCCATTGCCGCTGGTGCCAGCGCGAGTCGGGCGCGGCCTTTGCGCTGAACGCGATGATCGAAAGCGAGCGTGTGCAGCTGCTGGCCGGCACGCCGGACCTGGTGCACACGCCGTCCAACAGCGGCCTGGGCCAGGACATCGCCCGCTGCCCCCAATGCCGCATCGCCGTCTGGAGCCACTATGCCGGCTCCGGGCCGCTGGTCAGCTTCGTGCGCGTGGGCACGCTGGACAACCCCGACCTGCTGCCGCCCGATGTGCACATCTTCACCGCCAGCAAACAGCCCTGGGTGCAGCTGGCCGATGGCAAGCCGGTCTGCCCTGTGTACTACGACCGCGACGCACTCTGGCCGGCCGAGAGCCTGGAACGGCGGCGGCAGCTGCTGCCGCGCATCGAGGCCTTCAAGGCGGCTCAGGCAGCGCGCAAAGCCGGCTGAGCCTGCGCGCTGGCGATGACGCCGCCGCCCAGGCAGACCTCGCCGTCGTACAACACCGCGCTCTGGCCGGGTGTGACGGCCCATTGCGCGGCGTCGAAGGCCAGCGCAAAGCCGCTGTCGCCATCGCTGCGCAGCGTGCAGGCAGCGTCGGCCTGGCGGTAGCGGGTCTTCGCCGCCAGCCGGCCCGGCGCCGGCGGTGTGCCGGCCACCCAGCTGCAGTCGTCGGCCGCCAGCGTGTGCGACAGCAGCCAGGGGTGGTCGTGGCCTTGCACCACACGCAGGGTGTTGTGCGCCAGGTCCTTGCGCGCCACGTACCAGGGTTCGTGTTCGCCGCCGCCATGTTTGACGCCGCCGATGCCCAGGCCCTGGCGCTGGCCCAGCGTGTAGAAACTCAGCCCCATGTGGCGGCCGAGTTCGCGGCCGCGTTCGTCGAGCATCGGGCCGGGCTCGCTTTTCAGGTAGCGGTTCAGGAACTCGCGGAAGGGCCGCTCGCCGATGAAGCAGATGCCGGTGGAGTCCTTCTTCTTCGCATTCGGCAACCGGATCTCGTCGGCGATGCGCCGCACCTCGGTCTTCTTCAGCTCGCCCACCGGGAACAGCGTCTTCGCCAGCTGGGCCTGGTTCAGCCGGTGCAGGAAGTAGCTCTGGTCCTTGGCCGGGTCCAGGCCTTTCAGCAGCTGGAACTGGCCGGCGCCGTGTTCGCGCACACGGGCGTAGTGGCCGGTGGCAATCTTCTCGGCGCCCAGGCGCATCGCGTGGTCCAGGAAGGCCTTGAACTTGATCTCGGCGTTGCACAGCACGTCGGGGTTGGGCGTGCGGCCGGCTTCGTATTCGCGCAGGAACTCGGCGAACACGCGGTCCTTGTACTCGGCGGCGAAGTTGACATGTTCGAGCTCGATGCCGACGACGTCGGCCACCGCCGCTGCGTCGACGAAATCGATGTTCGACGCGCAGTACTCGCTGTCGTCGTCGTCTTCCCAGTTTTTCATGAAGATGCCGACGACCTCGTGCCCCTGCTGCTTCAGCAGCCAGGCCGTGACCGCGGAATCGACACCGCCGCTGAGGCCGACCACGACACGCTGCTTGGGAGCTACCATGCGCCAAATTATCCCAAGGAGACAAAAACATGACGCTGCGCCGCCGTACTGCGCTGGCTGCTTCTGCGTTGCTGGCCCCGCCGCTGGCCTTCGGGCAGGCCGGCTGGCCGCGGCAGGCCATCCGCTTCGTCGTGCCTTTTGCGCCCGGCGGCACCTCGGAGATCGTCGCCCGCACCGTCGCCAACGAACTGACGAAGCAGCTCGGCCAGACCGTCTTCGTCGACAACAAGGGCGGCGGCGCCGGCTTGCCGGCGATGACGGAGGTGTCCAAGGCCGCGCCGGACGGCCACACGCTGATCCTCGGCCATGTCGGTTCGCTGGCGGTGAACCCCATCATCTTCCCGAACCAGCCTTTCGACGTGAACCGCGATTTCCTGCCGGTCACGCTGCTGGCCAAGGTGCCCAACCTGTTTGTCATCCACCCCGACGTGCCGGTGAAGAACTTCCAGGAGTTCGTCGCCTACACGAAGAAGCGCCCGGGCCAGCTGAACTACGGCAGCGCCGGCAACGCCAGCGCCGGCCACCTGGCGATGGAGTACCTGAAGCTGGTGACCGGCCTGTTCATCACCCACATCCCCTACCGCGGCACCGGGCCCATGCTCACCGACCTGCTGGCCGGGCGCACGCAGGCCACCTCAGCCGGGCTGCCGGCGCTGCTGCCGCACATCAAGAGCGGCAAGCTGCGCGCCATCGCCGTCGGCACGGCGCAGCGCCTGCC
>JBASTF010000748.1:0-2105 GCA_049274755.1 Rubrivivax sp.
CCTTCGTCGCGCGCACGCTGCGCAGCGCGGCGCTGAAGTGAGCGGCCGGGCCGCTGACCGTCTACTGCGGCGGGCCGTAGAGCGCGCGCCGCACCTCGTGCTGCCAGGGCAGCTGGTGCACGATCTCGTTCAGGTAGCAGGCGGCTTCCAGGGCCGTCAGCACCTTGCCGGCTTCACCGACCAGGCGCAGGTTGGTGACGACCGACATCGGGTCGGCCATCGCGACCACGCCATGCGCGATCTGGATCCAGTCCCAGGCCACGCCGGCTTCGCCGTCGGCCGAGCTGCCACCCCACAGGGTCTGCCCGGCGACGCCGGCGTCACTGTCGCCGACGGCCGTGACACGCGTGCCAAGGTGGTGAAAGGTCAAACCCGAGGACCGTCCGGCCTGCCACAATAGGGGGGGCCAAGCGCGCAACGACCAGGGCAGGACGGGAGGCATGGTCGTCGACGGCGGCAGGCCGCGAGAGGCTGTGTGCTGCATGCTGCTATCTTTCGGCATGCCGGAGCGGTTGCAAAGCTGTAAACCCTGTCAGGGGTGACCGCTGCCAGCCCCCATGTTCCTCGCAGGCGAGAGGCAAGAGGCGATCGATGCTCCCGGGTGGCTATTCGTCGGTGTTGCAGGCGCGGAACCGCGATGAGTTCCGCGACGAAGTCGTGCGCTTCACGCAGCGCCTGGGCTTCCAGACCGTGTCGGCGATGACGGTGATCGACCGCGGCCTGGGCCAGAGCGACTTCATCATCGTCGACAACACGCCGCAGAACTACGTCGAGCCCTACGCCGACCCCGAGGCCATCCGCCGCGACCCGGTGATGCAGCACTGCAAGCGCCAGAGCGTGCCCATCATCTGGAACCAGTCCACCTATGTCGAACGCGGTGCCGCCGACCTGTGGGAGCAGCAGGCCGGCTTCGGCTACCGCACCGGCATCGCGATGGCGCTGCACCTGCCGGAAGGGCGGCATTTCCTGCTCGGCGTCGACCGCGACCAGGCCTTGCCGAACGATCCGTCGGAGCTGCAGCGACTGGTGGCCGACCTGCAGCTGTTTGCCGTGCATGCCCAGGACGCAGCGGTGCGGCTGCTGGTGCCGGTGGCGCTGCAGCCTGAGCGCCCGGCGCTGACGCCGCGGGAACTGGAAGCCTTGCGCTGGACGATGGACGGCAAGACGGCCTGGGAGGTGGGCAGCATCATGGGCATCAGCGAGCGCACGGCCGTGCTGCACGTGAACAACGCGATGCACAAGCTGGGCGCGGTGAACAAGCACCAGGCCGTGCTGAAGGCGCTGCGCCTGGGCCTGATCCACTGACTGTGGCAGCCGTTTGACAGTCGCCGGCCCGCGACCCTGTAAGAGCTGACAGTTACGTCCTTGGTTGCGCGCTGCTTCAATCGTGTGCATGGCGTTCAAACGCCTGTGTCTGCCACCGATGGAGCTACGACATGCTGCGCACCAAGACCTTCGTTGAAACAACAACGGGCCCGAAGACCGACGAGCAGCGCCCCGAAGGCGCCAGCGGTCTGCGTGCCATCGACCCGGCGGACTTCCAGCACATCGGCGGTGGTGCACCGCGCGGCGGCTGGCTGGACGCGGTCGCGGACGGGCTGGTCCTGTCCGAAGACTCTGTTGCTGCGCCTAGAGGCGGCTGGTGATCCGACTCTAGGCCACTTGGCGCCAAGGGACTCATCCCTCCAGACTCTTGGTGCTTGCGGACCGGTCATGCCGGTCCGCGTTTTTTTGTTTGCGGCGCACGATGCGGTTGTTGTTCCGACCTGAAGCCGTCGAAGCCCAGAGCCAGCAGTGGCTGGGCCGTGTGCAGCTGGTGCGGCCGCTGTCGCTGTCGCTGGTCACCGCCGGTGTCGTCGTCGTCGCGCTCGCCCTGCTGGTCTTCCTGAGCACGGCGCAATACACACGCAAGGCCGCCGTCGCCGGTGTTCTGCTGCCTGACCGCGGGCTGATCCGCGTCGTGCCCTCGGCCAGCGGCACCGTCGTCGAACGCCGGGCTGCCGAAGGCCAGGCGGTGCGTGCCGGCGATGTGCTGTTTGTGCTGGCGCTGGAGCGCAGCACGCTCGAAGGGCCGGCGCAGGCGCGCGTGCAGCGCAGCCTGGACG
>JBASTF010000749.1:0-4815 GCA_049274755.1 Rubrivivax sp.
CACGGTGGCCGCGGCGTCGCCGCCCTGGGCGCCGACACCGGGAATCAGCAGCGGCAGCGTCGGCGCGAGTTCACGCACACGGGCGATCTCGTCGGGGTAGGTGGCGCCGACGACGAGGCCGACCTGCCCGTTTTTGTTCCAGGGGCCGGCGGCCAGCTTCGCGATGTGTTCGTACAGCAGCCCGCCGCTGGCCAGGCGCTGCGCCTGCAGGTCGTCGCCGCCCGGGTTGCTGGTGCGGCACAGCAGGATGAGGCCGCGGCCGTCGTAGCGCTGGTAGGGCTCGATCGAGTCGAAGCCCATGAAGGGCGACAGCGTCACCGCATCGGCCTGGTAGCGCTCGAAGGCTTCGCGGGCGTACTGCTCGGCCGTGCTGCCGATGTCGCCGCGCTTGGCGTCCAGGATCACCGGCACGCCCGGTGCGACGCGGCGGATGTGGGCCATCAGCCGTTCCAGCTGCTCTTCGGCGCGGTGGGCACCGAAATGCGCGATCTGCGGCTTGAAGGCGCAGACCAGGTCCTTCGTGGCGTCGACGATCGCGGCGCAGAACTCGAAGATGCGCGAGGCGTCGTTGGCCCAGGCCCCGGGGAAGCGCGCCGGCTCGGGGTCGAGCCCGACGCACAGCAGCGATGCATTGCGTGCCGTCGCAGCGGCCAGGGTGTCGGTGAATTTCATGCACGTGTCGCCAGTTGCGCGGCCAGGCCGGTGTAGCTGCCCGGCGTCATGGCCTTCAGGCGTTCTCGTTCGCTTGTCGGCAGTTCCAGCGTGTCGATGAAGGTGTGGAAGTCCTCGCGCGTGACCGATTTACCGCGTGTCAGCTCTTTCAGCCGCTCGTAGGGGTTGGGCAGGCCGTGGCGGCGCATCACCGTCTGCACGGCTTCGGCCAGCACTTCCCAGGCAGCGTCCAGGTCGGCGGCCAGCGCCGCTTCGTTGAGTTCCAGCTTGTCCAGGCCACGCGCCAGGCTGTCGTGGCCCAGCACCGCATAACCCAGGGCCACGCCCATGTTGCGCAGCACCGTGCTGTCGGTCAGGTCGCGCTGCCAGCGGCTGATCGGCAGCTTCTGCGCCAGGTGCGTCAGCAGCGCGCTGGCCAGGCCGTAGTTGCCTTCGGCGTTCTCGAAATCGATCGGGTTCACCTTGTGCGGCATCGTGCTGGAGCCGATCTCGCCGGCCTTGGTCTTCTGCTTGAAGTAGCCCAGCGAGATGTAGCCCCAGACGTCGCGCGACCAGTCGACGAGGATGGTGTTGCAGCGGGTCGTCGCGTCGAACAGCTCGGCCATGTAGTCGTGCGGCTCGATCTGGATCGTGAAGGCATTGAAGCTCAGCCCCAGCTGCTGCTCGACGACACGGCGGCTGAAGGCCTCCCAGTCGAAATCGGGCCAGGCGGCGAGATGGGCGTTGTAGTTGCCGACGGCGCCGTTCATCTTCGCCAGCAGCTGCACGGCGGCGATGCGTTCACGGGCCGCAGCCAGCCGGGCCACGACGTTGGCGATTTCCTTGCCCACCGTTGTCGGGCTGGCGGTCTGGCCGTGGGTGCGGCTGAGCATCGGCACGGCTGCAAAGGCCGTGGCCAGCGCCCGCAGCTTGTCGACCAGCTTGTCGATGGCCGGCAGCAGCACCGTGTCGCGTGCGGCCTTCAGCATCAGCGCGTGGCTGGTGTTGTTGATGTCTTCGCTGGTGCAGGCGAAGTGCACGAACTCGCCGACACGCTTCAACTCCTCGTGGCTTTCGAAACGCGACTTCAGCCAGTACTCCACGGCCTTGACATCGTGGTTCGTCGTCTTCTCGATGTCCTTGATGGCCTGCGCGTCGGCTTCGGAAAAACGCACGACCAGGCCGCGCAGCAGGCCGCGCGCGGCTTCCGACAGCGGCTTGAACTCGGCAAAACCGGCGTCGGACAGCGCAACGAACCATTCGACCTCGACCTGCACACGCCGGTGCATGAGGCCGAATTCGCTGAGCAGCGGGCGCAGCGCGGCGAGTTTGGGTGCGTAACGGCCGTCCAGCGGCGACAAGGCGGTGAGGGTGGAGAGGGTCATGGCGGGCCGGTGCGCAAGAGGGAAAGGGCGGCGCGCGACGGCGCCTCGCGAAGACTGCCGATTTTAGGCCGCCGCCCGCGCCGGGCGGCCCCGGATTGACGGCGCGGGAACGGCTCTTGCTAAATGCCGGCTCCAGCAAACACACACCGAGGAGCCTGCATGACCCACCTGCTGTCCCGCCGCACCACCCTGGCCGCCGCCGCGGCGCTGGCCGTTGCGCTGCCTGCCTTCGCGCAGCCGGCCAAGCTGAAGGTCGCCGCCATCTACACCGTGCCGGTGGAGCAGCAATGGGTCAGCCGCATCGACAAGGCGCTGAAGGCGGCCGTCGGCCGCGGCGAGATCGAGTACGTGTTCAGCGAAAACGTCGCCAACGCCGACTACGAGCGTGTGATGCGCCAGTACGCCGAGAAGGGCAACACGCTGATCGTCGGCGAAAGCTTCGCCGTCGAGGCCGCGGCGCGCAAGGTGGCCAAGGACTACCCGAAGATCGCCTTCCTGATGGGCAGCTCGGGCAAGCCGCAGGCGCCGAACTTCTCGGTCTTCGACAACTACATCCAGGAACCGGCCTACCTCACCGGCATGCTCGCCGGCGGCGTCAGCAAAAGCGGCAAGATCGGCATGGTCGGCGGTTTCCCCATCCCCGAGGTGAACCGGCTGATGAACGCCTTCATCGCCGGCGCCAAGGAAGTGAACCCCAAGGCCGAGTTCACCGTGACCTTCATCAACAGCTGGTTCGACCCGCCCAAGGCCAAGGAAGCCGCCTTCGCGATGATCGACAAGGGCGCCGACGTGCTGTATGCGGAACGTTTCGGCGTCAGCGACGCGGCCAAGGAAAAGGGCAAGCTGGCCATCGGCAACGTCATCAACACGCAGGACAAGTACCCCGACACCGTGGTGGCCAGCGCGCTGTGGAACATGGAGCCGACGATCGACGCGGCGCTGAAGGCCGTGAAGGCCGGGCAGTTCAAGGCCGAGGACTACGGCAAGTACTCGACGATGAAGTTCAAGGGCGGTGAACTGGCGCCGCTGGGCACGTTCGAGAAGAAGCTGCCGGCCGAGCTGGTGGCCAAGGTGAAGGCGCGCGAGAAGGAGATCTACGACGGCAAGTTCACGGTCAAGGTCGACGACAACCAGCCCAAGGGCAAGTGAGGCCGTCAGGTCAGCAGCGTCCAGAGCATCAGGCCGACCATCGCGAAGGCCAGCACCAGCCCGTAAAGCAGGCTGACGAAGCCGGCGCGCAGCAGCCGCGGCCAGAAGCGGCCGCCGTAGACACGGTGCATCGCACGCATCGTGTACAGCGGCACGGCGCTGAAGGCCAGGAACGACAGCCAGGCCCGGTCGGGCAAGGTCAGCGCCAGCATCAGGAACCAGAAGGCATGCACATGCAGCGCAAAGACCAGGTGCTCGGTGTAGTGCAGCCGCCGGTTCCAGTAGGCGAGCTTCAGCCCCAGCGCGAAGGCCGGCAGCAGCACGAACATCGCGGCGCCCAGGTTGCCGACCAGGCGCTCGCCCAGCGCCACCATCTCGCGTGGCAGCGCCTTGGGGTCGACGTCGATGCGGCGCTGGATGCGCTTGCACACCCACGGCGGCATGTCGTCGCAGTAGAAGACGCCGTTCCTGAGCCCGGCCTCGCCGCCGCCGACGATCTTCATCGACATGCTGCGCGGCTTGTCGCCGATCTCGTTCGGCGCCTTGTCGAGGTTCAGCGCCACGTTGGCCGTCAGCCGCAGCAGCAGCAGCACGACGACACTGATCGTCAGGTACAGCCGCAGCGGCAGCACATGGTGTTTGCGCCGGCCCGCCAGGTACTGCGCCGTCAGCGCGCCGGGTTTCAGCAGCAGCAGCTTCAGCGTGCGCCACAGCGCACCTTCGGTGCTGAAGTAGGCGCCGCCGAACTGCTGCACGAATTCGCCGATGCGCGGCGGGCGGACGTTGGTTTCCTGGCCGCAGGCGGGGCAGAACTTCGGGCGCGGCTGCGGCAGCGCGGCATTGCAGTTGAGACAGGCGTCGGCCATGGCGGCGGCGATGATGGCATGGCGGCGCAGGCATGACGCCGCCGACGCCGCCCCCGGTGCTGCGGCTGCGTGGCATCAGCAAACGCTTCGGCCCGCTGCTGGCCAACGACGCCATCTCGCTGGACCTGGACCGTGGCGAGGTGCTGGCCCTGCTGGGCGAAAACGGCGCCGGCAAGAGCACCCTGGTGTCCATCCTGTTCGGCCACTACGTTGCCGATGCCGGCAGCATCGAGGTCGACGGCCGGCCCTTGCCGCCGGGGCAGCCAAAAGCGGCGCTGGCCGCCGGCATCGGCATGGTGCACCAACACTTCACGCTGGCCGAGAACCTCAGCGTGCTCGACAACGTGATGCTGGGCACCGAAGCGCTGTGGCAGCCGTTGTCGCGCCGTGCTGCCGCGCGTGAACGCCTGCTGGCCCATGCCCGGCGTTTTGGCCTGCAGGTGGATCCCGAGGCCCGCGTGGCCACGCTGTCGGTCGGCGAACGCCAGCGTGTCGAGATCCTGAAGGCGCTGCAGCGCGGCGCCCGCATCCTCATCCTCGACGAGCCCACCGCGGTGCTGACGCCGCAGGAAAGCGAATCGCTGTTCGCCACGCTGGCGCAGATGGTGGCGCAGGGGTTGTCGGTGATCTTCATCAGCCACAAGCTCGGCGAGGTGCTGCGTGTGTCGCAGCGCATTGCCGTGCTGCGTGCCGGCAAGCTGGTGGCGGTGCTGCCGGCGGCCGGTGCCAGCCAGGCCGACCTGGCCGAAGCCATGGTCGGGCGC
>JBASTF010000750.1:0-2787 GCA_049274755.1 Rubrivivax sp.
GCGCGGCCTGCAGGCCCAGGCCGTCGTCGGCCACCTCGATGACCAGGGCGGGGCCGTCGGTGCGTGCCGACAGCCGCAGCCGGCCACCGTCGACCTTGGGCTCCAGGCCGTGGTGGATGGCGTTTTCCACCAGCGGCTGCAGCAGCAGCGGTGGCAGCTTCGCGTGGCGCAAGGCAGGCGGCAGCTCGATGTCGAAACACAGCCGTTCTTCCATGCGCGTCTGCAGCAGCACCAGGTAGGCCTGGGCGAGCTCGAACTCGCTGCCCACGGTGGCGCTGTCGTAGCGCAGCGTGGCCAGGCTGCTGCGCAGGTAGTCGCTGAAGTTCTCGAGCAGCCGCCGCGCCTTCGGCATGTCCTCGTCCATCAGCGACAGCACGTTGGCCAGCGTGTTGAACAGGAAGTGCGGTTCGATCTGCCCCTGCAGCAGCCGCAGCTGGGCTTCGGTGGCCCGGCGCTCGGCCTGGATCTGCCGCGTCTTCGTGGCGAAGAAGTGGTGCAGCACGAAGCTGATCATCAGCGAGACCAGCAGCGACCCGACGATGACCCGGTGGCCGCTGCCGGTGTTGATCCAGCGCAGGATGTCGCCGCCGACCAGCCACACACCCAGCGGCCAGCCGAGCACCACCCCCAGCAGCGGCACGCCGGAAAAAAACAGGCTGCGCTGCCAGGGCCGCCAGGCGACAACACGGCCCGGGCCGAGCTGCCGGCGCGCCAGCAGGAACAGGCCGTGGATGATGTAGCCGATGCTCAGGCAGACGACGGCGTTGCGGCCGAACCAGGTGGCCCAGCCGGCGACGCTGCCCCAGCCGCTGCCGGAACGGCCGAAGGCGAAGAAGCCCAGCACCGTGAATCCGACCGCCAGCAGCAGCGAAAACAGCGTGGTCCACAGCCACTGCAGCCAGGCGGGACCGGGGGCGCGTTGCAGGCTGTTGGCCATCCAGTGGCGGGCCGATTCGCGCAGCAGGTGTCGGGTCAGGGTGGGCATGGAGGGCCAGTGTAGGCACAGCCGCAGCGGCTGCCAGCGCCGGCCGACGGGTCGACAGCCGGGCCGACGGACGGCAAGCCCGTCATGTGGGCTGCCTACAATGCGCCGCTCCGATCTCCCCCTCGCAGGCGACCCCATGCAAGTCACAGCTTCCGTCTTCAAGGCCTACGACATCCGTGGCATCGTCGGCAAGACCATCGACGAGACCTTTGCCGAGCATCTGGGCCGGGCCTTCGGTTCCGAGGCCTTGCTGGCCGGCGAGAAGGCGGTGGCCGTGGGCCGCGACGGACGTGTGTCGGGCCCGGGGCTGGCCGCGGCGCTGATCCGCGGCCTGAAGAGCACGGGGCTGGACGTCGTCGACATCGGCGCCGTGACGACGCCGATGCTGTACTACGTGGCCGCCACCCGCGGCGCGCACGGCTGCCGCAGCGGCATCCAGGTCACCGGCAGCCACAACCCCAAGGACTACAACGGCTTCAAGATGGTGATGGCCGGCCGCGCCATCTACGGCGACGACATCCAGACGCTGCGCCAGCGCATCGAGACCGAGACCTACACCAGCGGCCGCGGCCGTGTCGGCACGATGCACATCGGCGCCGAGTACAGCGCGCGCATCGTCGGCGACGCCAAGCTGAAGCGGCCGATGAAGATCGTCGTCGACAGCGGCAACGGCATTCCGGGCGCTAGCGCGCCGGCCATCCTGAAGGCCCTGGGCTGCGAGGTCGTGGACCTGTATTCGCAGGTCGACGGCGACTTCCCCAACCACCACCCGGACCCGAGCAAGCCCGAGAACCTGGAGGTGCTGAAGACCGTGGTGCGTGCCACCGGTGCCGAAGTCGGCCTGGCCTTCGACGGCGACGGCGACCGCCTGGGCGTGGTCACGGCCGGCGGCAACATCATCTGGCCCGACCGCCAGATCATGCTGTTTGCGCGCGACATCCTGAAGCGCAAGAAGGGCGCGCAGATCATCTACGACGTGAAGTGCAGCCAGCGTGTGCCGGTGGCCATCCGCGAAGCCGGCGGCAAGCCGCTGCTGTGGAAAACCGGGCATTCGCTGATCAAGGCCAAGCTGAAGGAAACCGGCGCGCCCTTTGCCGGCGAGATGAGCGGCCACCTGTTTTTCGGCGAACGCTGGTACGGCTTCGACGACGCGATGTACACGGCGGCGCGGCTGCTGGAGATCCTCAGCCGCGAGAAGAACCCCAGCGCCTTCCTCGACGCGCTGCCCAGCAGCTTCAGCACGCCCGAACTCAACGTGCCCTGTGCCGAAGGTGAACACCACCAGGTCGTGGCCGAACTGCTGGCCCGCGTGGCCGATGGCCGCCTGGCCTTCCCCGGCGGCGAGGTCGGCACCATCGACGGCCTGCGTGTGGACTTCGCCGACGGCTTCGGTCTCATCCGCGGCAGCAACACGACGCCGGTGCTGGTGCTGCGTTTCGAAGGCCACAGCGAAGACGCGCTGCACCGCATCGAGGCCCAGTTCATGGCCGCGCTGCGCAGCGTGAAGCCCGACGCACAGGTGGCCGCCGCGGCGCACTGACGGCCGCCACGCCGATGAAGGCGATGCTGGCGCGTGCGGCGTACGCGACGCTGTTGCGCCTGGCGACGCCGGTGTATTTCGCCCGCCTGTGGTGGCGGGGCCGGCACGAACCGCCCTACCGCAGCGCCTGGGGCGAACGCCTGGGTTTTGCCGGCCACCGTGTGGCTGGTACGGGGCGTGGGCCGCTGTGGCTGCATGCGGTGTCGCTGGGCGAAACCCGCGCCGCCGAACCGCTGATCGCCGCGCTGCGCACGCTGCGCCC
>JBASTF010000751.1:0-2973 GCA_049274755.1 Rubrivivax sp.
CCAACGCGCCGCCCAGCTTCGTCGGCCCGCGTGCGGCCGAGGCCACCGGCAGCATCGCGGCGCCCAAGGGCCCCAACGTCGACCTCTCCGACATCGACCCGCTGGCGCCGCGCTACAAGGAATGGGCCGACCGTGCCGCGCAGCTGAAGACCAGCGAGACGCCGAAGGCGCAGACGCTGCCGCTGGGCGCCGACCGCCTGGGCCGCGACGTCTTGTCCAAGGCCGTGAAGGGCACGCAGATCTCGGTGTTTGTCGGTGTGCTGGCGGCCGTGGTCGCCACCGGCATCGGCACGCTGCTGGGTGCCTTTGGTGGTTTCTTCGGTGGCAAGGTCGGCGACTTCCTGGAGTGGCTGTACAACGTCTTCGAGTCCATCCCCGGCATCCTGCTGATCTTTGCCTTTGCCGCAGTGCTGGGCCGCGGCACGATGACGGTGGTGCTGATCCTGGGCCTCACCGGCTGGACCGGCATGTACCGCCAGGTGCGCGCCGAGTTCATCAAACACGCCGGCCGCGAGTACGTGCGTTCGGCCGAGGCCATCGGCGCCAGCAAGCTGAGCCGCATGTTCCGCCACATCCTGCCCAACGTCAGCCACGTGGTGCTGGTGCGCATGGGCCTGCTGGTGGTCGGCTTCATCAAGGCCGAGGTCATCCTGTCCTACCTGGGCCTGGGCGTCTCGGTGGACCAGGTGAGCTGGGGCACGATGCTGGCCGATGCACAGAGTGAACTGATCCTGGGCCTGTGGTGGCAGCTGGCCGCGGCGACGGCCTTCATGGCGGTGTTCGTCACCGCGTTTTCGCTGATGGCCGATGCCGCGCGCGACGCGCTCGACCCCAAGCTGCGCGGCCTGGAGTAAGACGATGCTGCTGAGTATCCAAGACCTGAAGGTCGGCTTCCGCATGGGCCGTGGTGTCGTCGCCGAGGCCGTGAAGGGCGTCAGCTTCGACATTCCCGAAAACAGCACCGTGGCCCTGGTGGGCGAATCGGGCTCGGGCAAAAGCGTCACCGCGATGTCGGTGCTGAACCTGCTGCCCGACAACGCACAACGCGCCGGCCGTGTGCTGTGGCAGGGCAAGGACCTGCTGCAGACCGGCCTGTCGGAACTGCAGGCGCTGCGCGGCAAGGAGATCGCCTGCGTCTTCCAGGACCCGATGAGCTCGCTGAACCCGGTGTTCAGCGTCGGCCAGCAGCTCTGCGAGCCGCTGATCAAGCACATGGGCATGGGCCGGCGCGAAGCCTGGAAGCGGGCCGAGGAACTGCTGGGCGAGGTCGGCATTCCGGAACCGGCGCGGCGGCTGAAGAGCTATCCGCACGAGATGTCCGGCGGCCAGCAGCAGCGGGTGATGATCGCGATGGCCCTGGCCTGCGAACCCAAGCTGCTGATCGCCGACGAACCGACGACGGCGCTGGACGTGACGATCCAGCGCCAGATCCTCGAACTGCTGGCCAAGCTGCAGGCACGCCACAAGATGAGTGTGCTCTTCATCAGCCACGACCTGGGCCTGGTCGGCGAGATCGCCAACCACGTGGTCGTGATGCGCCACGGCGTCGTGCGCGAGCAGGGCCCGGTGGCGCGCATCTTCGAAGCGCCGGAAGACAGCTACACCAAGGCCTTGCTGGCCTGCCGCCCGGGGCTGGAAGGCAACCCGGCGCGGCTGATGGTCATCGACGACCACATGGCCGGCCGCGCCGCGCAGCAGCATGGCAAGGCCAAGGATGCGTCGGCCCCGGTGGTGCTGGAGGTGAAGAGCCTGGCCAAGAGCTTCTGGCTCAAGCAGGGCCTGTTCGGCAAACGCGAGTTCAAGGCCGTGCAAGGCGTGAACTTCCAGCTGAAGAAGGGCCACACGCTGGGTGTGGTGGGCGAGTCGGGCTCGGGCAAGACGACGATGGGGCTGACCCTGCTGCGCCTGCACGAGCCGACCAGCGGCGAAGTCATCTTCGACGGCAAGAACCTGCTGACCATCAGCGACCGCGAACGCCAGGCGATGCGCCGGCGCATCCAGATCGTCTTCCAGAACCCCTATGCCAGCCTGAACCCGCGCTTCACGATCGGCCAGACCCTGGTCGAGCCGATGGCGATCCACGGCATCGGCCAGGACCTCGCCGACCGCGAGGCCCGAGCCCGTGCGCTGCTGGGCAAGGTGGGCCTGGACGGCCGTGCCTTCGGCAAGTACCCGCATGAATTCAGCGGCGGCCAGCGCCAGCGGGTGGCCATCGCGCGCTGCCTGACGCTGGAACCCGAGGTGCTGGTGCTGGACGAAGCCGTCTCGGCGCTGGACGTCAGCGTGCAAGCCCAGGTGCTGAACCTGCTGAAGGACCTGCAGGACGAGCTGGGCCTGAGCTACGTCTTCATCAGCCACGACCTGGCGGTGGTGCGTTTCATCAGCGACGAGGTGCTGGTGATGAAGGACGGCGCCGTCGTCGAGCAGGCCAGCGCCGAGCAGATCCTGCTGGCGCCGCGCGAGGACTACACGAAGCGGCTGCTGGCGGCCATTCCACGCGGGTACCGCGTGGCCGCCTGATTCAGACGCGGGGGCCGTTGCCGCCGGCCGCCACCAGCGGCCGCAGCACCCGCAGCAGGTCGCTTTCGACCACCGGCTTCGCGACGAAGCCGTTCATGCCAGCGGCACTGGCTTCGGCCCGTTCGTGCTCCAGCACCGCCGCGGTGAAGGCAAACACCGGCAGCGCCGCGGTGCGGGCATCGGCACGCAGCCGCCGTGTCGCCGCCAGGCCGTCGACCAGCGGCATGTGCAGGTCCATCAGCACCGCCTGCAGCCGCGGTGCCGCCGCCAGCGCACGTTCCACGGCTTTGGCGCCGTCGTCGGCCTCCAGCACCTCGGCACCCAGGCGGCGCAGCATGGCGCCGACGATCAGCATGTTGACCGGGTTGTCCTCGGCCACCAGCACCTGCAGCCCGGCCAGCGGCCGTTCCGGCGCCGGCAGTGCACCACGGCCCGCAGCGCCTGGCGCCTGCT
>JBASTF010000752.1:0-2961 GCA_049274755.1 Rubrivivax sp.
GCGGCCGTAACTATAACGGTCCTAAGGTAGCGAAATTCCTTGTCGGGTAAGTTCCGACCTGCACGAATGGCGTAACGATGGCCACACTGTCTCCTCCTGAGACTCAGCGAAGTTGAAATGTTTGTGAAGATGCAATCTACCCGCGGCTAGACGGAAAGACCCCATGAACCTTTACTGTAGCTTTGCATTGGACTTTGACGGGACTTGTGTAGGATAGGTGGGAGGCTGTGAGACTGGGTCGCTAGATCCAGAGGAGCCGTCCTTGAAATACCACCCTGGTGTCGTTGAGGTTCTAACCTCGGCCCGTGAATCCGGGTCAGGGACCGTGCATGGCAGGCAGTTTGACTGGGGCGGTCTCCTCCTAAAGAGTAACGGAGGAGCACAAAGGTACCCTCAGCGCGGTCGGAAATCGCGCAATGCGTGCAAAGGCATAAGGGTGCTTGACTGTGAGACACACACGTCGAGCAGGTGCGAAAGCAGGTCTTAGTGATCCGGTGGTTCTGTATGGAAGGGCCATCGCTCAACGGATAAAAGGTACTCCGGGGATAACAGGCTGATACTGCCCAAGAGTCCATATCGACGGCAGTGTTTGGCACCTCGATGTCGGCTCATCACATCCTGGGGCTGTAGCAGGTCCCAAGGGTATGGCTGTTCGCCATTTAAAGTGGTACGCGAGCTGGGTTTAGAACGTCGTGAGACAGTTCGGTCCCTATCTGCCGTGGGCGTTGGAGATTTGAGAGGAGCTGCTCTTAGTACGAGAGGACCGGAGTGGACGTACCTCTGGTGTTCCGGTTGTCACGCCAGTGGCACAGCCGGGTAGCTAAGTACGGAAGGGATAACCGCTGAAAGCATCTAAGCGGGAAGCCTACCTCAAGATGAGATCTCCCTGAGCTTTAAGCTCTCTGAAGGTCCGTCGAAGACTACGACGTTGATAGGCTGGGTGTGGAAGCGCAGTAATGCGTGAAGCTAACCAGTACTAATTGACCGTGAGGCTTGACCATATAACACCCAAGTGGTTTTAGGTGTTGTGTGTCGACGACTGACATAAAACGCATACCCTGCCTTTCTATATATTCTTGATGGTATTCACGTGAGAACGCCCGCAAGACGGCGTTCCATTTTGGTAGTGAAAAGGTTTGGCTGGCGGCCATAGCGAACGGGAACCACCCGATCCCATTTCGAACTCGGAAGTGAAACCGTTCAGCGCCGATGATAGTGTGGGAGTTCCCATGCGAAAGTAGGACACCGCCAGCCTTTATATGCAACCCCGATAGACCGACCGTTTATCGGGGTTTTCTTTTTCCCTGCGTCCTGAACCGGCATGCCATTCTGCCTAACCAGTGTCTTTTTGCAGCATTTCACCGCTGCTTCACGCTATACTTTGCGCTTCCGATAAAAAACGAACGATAGCATGAAAATACAGGACACTTGTCCTTCGCCCTTGGCGTGCTACCCGTGAAGGGCGCAATGTGGGGCGTGCCCGCCATCGCTGTGATCCTTGCGTTAATCGTGCTTTCAACGGGCGCTAACCAGTCATTGTTTTTGTCGATTAACCGGCTCAGCCAGTTTACCGGTGATGCGCTGTGGGCAAATTTGACCATCCTTGGTGATGGACTGGTGGTGTTTGTGTTGGTGTTGCTCTTTACGGGGCGGCGCCCTGCTATGGTGTGGGCGTTGATTCTGACCGGGGCGCTCGCGTCCGTGGCGGCTCCTGTCTTAAAAGCGCTGATCGGCGGCGGGCGTCCGGCGGCGGTGTTGCCGCTGGAAAGCTTCTACATCATCGGGCCAGTGCTTCAATCCGGATCGTTTCCCTCCGGCCATACTATGGCAGTCTTTGCATTTGCGGGGGCGGTGAGTCTGATGATGAACCGTGTCTGGCTGACGGCGTTGTTGGTACTTGTCGCGGTGGCTACGGGATTATCACGGATTGTGGTGGGTGCGCACTGGCCGCTGGATGTCCTCGGCGGGGCGGCGATAGGCTGGTTGTGCGCGGTGGGCGGAATCGCTTTGGCGCGGCGCTGGGAATGGGGGCTACGGGTAGGTGCGCAACGGGTTTTTGCAGTGGTGCTGGTTCTTGCTGCGCTGGTGTTGCTGGGAGGTTATGACAGCCGCTATGAACAGGCAGTCTGGTTTCAGCGGATTATTGCGGTGATGTGCCTGCTGGTGGCAGTGCCGGATCTGGTCTGGCTTTTCCGGCGGAAGAGGTAGATTGGCCAGGCAGCAGCTGATGCTGTCTGGCCAAAAAACATACCGGTTTATCCGGCGCGCTTTTTTTCGATCATGTCGTGGATGATCGGGGTGAGGATGATCTCCATGGCGAATCCCATTTTTCCGCCCGGTACGACGAGGGTGTTGGGGCGCGACATCCATGAGCCGGCGATCATTTGCATAAGATACGGGAAGTCATATTTTTGCGGATGACGGAAGCGGATGACAATGAAGCTCTCGTCAGGTGTCGGAATATCCCTGGAGATGAACGGATTCGAGGTGTCCACAATCGGGATGCGCTGGAAGTTGATGTCGGTGCGCGAGAACTGCGGGGTGACAAACTGCACGTAGTCCGGCATGCGGCGCAGGATGGTGTCCGTGACGGCCTCGGCGGAATAGCCACGCTCGGCGGTGTCACGGTGGATCTTCTGGATCCACTCCAGATTGACGATAGGTACTACGCCGATCAGCAGATCTACCCATTTGGCAACATCGGCGCCTTCAGTGACGATGCCGCCGTGCAGGCCTTCATAAAACAGCAGGTCTGAACCGGGGGCGATAGGCTGCCATGCGGTGAAGGTGCCGGGTTCCTGATTGTAAGGGGCTGCTTCCTGCTCGTTGTGCAGGTAATAGCGGATCTCGCCGCTGCCGGTTTCGCCATAGGTGCGGAACAGGTTTTCCAGTTTGTCGAAGAGGTTGCCTTCGGCACCGAAATGGCTCAGCGTGCGCCCCTCTTTGCGCAGAACCTCAACG
>JBASTF010000753.1:0-2680 GCA_049274755.1 Rubrivivax sp.
GCCCAGCACCAGGTGCACCTGGCTGCTGCCGCTTTCGCGTTTGCTGGCGATGCCGCCGGCGTAGGCCACGGGCGCCACCAGCGTCGGCACCCCGCGCGGCATGTCGCCGAACGCGGCTTCGGCCGCGCGCTGCACGGCCTCGGCATCGATGTTGCCGGCAGCGCCGACGACGATGGCGGCACCGGCGTACTGGCGCTGCAGGTGGCCGACGAGTTCGTCGCGTGTGAAGCGCTCGAGGTTGCGCCGCGGGCCGATGACACTCTGCGCCACCGGGTGGCTGCCGAAGCAGGCCTTGTCGAAGAGCTTGAAGGCGGTGGACAGCGGGTCGTCCTCGTCTTCGGTGCACTCGTGCAGCAGCACCTGGCGTTCACGCTCCAGTTCCTGCGCCGGAAAACTTGCATGGCGCACGATGTCGCCGAGCATGGCCACGAAGTCCAGCGCATGTTCGGCCAGGCCGTGCATGTAGAAGGCCGTGTGGTCCTTGTCGGTGTGGGCGTTGACCTCGGCGCCCAGGCGTTCGGCGTCCAGGTTGATGCGGCGTGCGTCGCGTGTGGCCGTGCCCTTGAACACCATGTGCTCGATGACATGGCCGATGCCGTTCAGGCTGCGGCTTTCGTGCGCGCTGCCGCACTGCACGAACACCGCGACGCTGGCGCTGGCCACATGCGGCATCGCCACCGTCAGCACACGCACGCCGTTGGGCAGCGTGGCCAGCTGCAGTCCGTCCCGGGAGTCCATCGTCATGCCGCGATTGTCCCCCCGGCCTGCTGCGCCATCGCGTGGCTGCAGATCGCGCCCGGCGTCGCCATCCACAGGCGGCCGGCGTCACGCGCCGCGGCCACGGCCTGCAGCGCACGGCGCAGCGCACGCAGCCGGTGTGGCTGGCCGACGATGTACGGGTGCAGCGCGATGCCCATCACCAGCGGCGCCGTGCGGCTCTGTTCCAGCATCTCGTCGAGGTTGTCGACGATCATCTGCGCAAAGGCCGGGCCTTCCATCTGCCGCGCGACGATGGCCGGGATGTCGTTCAGCTCCTGCGGATAGGGCACGCTCCAGAACACCTGCCCGCCGCGCACCTGCATCGGCAGCGGCTGGTCGTCGTGGCACCAGTTCAGCGTGTAGCGGTAGCCGGTTTCGGCCAGCAGGTCGGGGGTGTGCAGGCTTTCGCTGATCCACGGCGACAACCAGCCGGCCGCACCGCCCAGGCGCTCGCGGCATTGCAGCAGCAGCGCGCGCTCGTCGGCTTCCGTGAACCCGCCCTGGCGTTCGGCATTGGTGTGGCCATGGGCCACGAGCTCGTCGCCGCGGGCGCGGCAGGCCTCGATCAGCGCCGGCGCATGGTCGAGCAAGGCGGTGTTGGCGATGCAGGCCGCCGGCAGGCCCAGCTGGTCGAACAGCTCCAGGCAGCGCCAGGCACCGACGCGGTTGCCGTACTCGCGCCAGGCATGGTTCAGCACGTCGGGTTGCGGCGAGACCGGCCCGATGCTGGCGCCCAGGCCTTCGCCGAAGGCAAAGTGCTCGAGGTTGAAGCCCAGGTAGACGGCCAGGCCGGCGCCGTTGGGCCAACGGTAGGGCTGGCGCTGCGTGATCGGCAGATAGGGAAAGCGCCCGGCGTCGGGCAGCACGCCACCGTACTTCATCGCGCGGCCTGCGCCGTGGGGCTCTGGATCTCGGCCGGCGGCGGCCCCACCAGCGCGCCACGGCCGGGCAGCAGGCCGACCGGAATCGGGCTCAGGTGTCGCAGCATCGTGTTTGTCCTCTGTTGTTCAGGCAGGCCGGCCCAGCCAGGCCCCAGGTTGCAGCAAGGCGGCCTCGAAGGCCTCGACATAACGCCCCAGGTGCAGGCCGTCCATCAGCGCATGGTGCACCTCCACCGACATCGGCAGCCAGTGCCGCGCACCGTCGACATCGACGCGGCCGAAGGCGAGCTTGGGCACCGAGTCTTCGCGGCCCCAGTTGCGTGCATGCGAAAAGCTCGTGAAGTGCAGCCAGGGCAGCGCCGTCAGATGCAGCACGGCGGCTTCGTCCAGCCGCGGGTCGAAGCCGGCCTGCGGGTCGCGTGCCGCAGCGATGGCGGCCGTGCCGCGGGTGGCAAAACGCTGGAAGTCGCTGTCGTGGTCGAGGTAGGCAAAGGAAAAACTCTCGTCCTCGCGCAGCACCGTCGTGCCGCCGTGCACGACCTCGTGCACACGCACACGCCCGTTTTCCAGCCGCAGCCGGAACGGCTGCTGTTCGTTGGCCAGGCGCAGCGCGATGAAGTAGACGGCCAGCATCAGGCTGCCACCGTGCTGGGCCAGCCAGGCCTTCAGCGGCGCCACGTCGAGTGGCACGCAGACGTTGAAGTAGGGTTTGTCGAAGCTGCGGAAGTAGTGGAACGCTTCGCGCCGCGCCCAGGTGTCGACATTGATGTAGCTGGCCATGCCTGCATGCTAGCCCCGGCGATACTCCCGGCCCCATGCCGCCGTCCCGCACCGCCCTCATCGTCATCCTCGCCGGGGTTGTTGCCGCCTTGCACGTCGGCAAGCTGCCGCCGGCCATCCCGGTGCTGCGCGACGCGCTGGGGCTGGGCCTGGTGCAGGCCGGTTTCCTGCTGTCGCTGGTGCAGCTGGCGGGCATGACGGCCGGTGCGGTGTTCGGCGTCGTCGCCGACGGGCTGGGCCTGCGCCGCAGCATGTTGATC